>CANHMJ010000065.1 GCA_947461805.1 Burkholderiaceae bacterium | reverse complement strand
GTTTTATTGTTTGCATGGGAAACATTATTGCCAACCATCGGCTTTTTCCCAGTGACTTGGCAAACTTTTGCCATGACACGACTCCTTAATTGCGAAAAAAGAAGATTGTAGCAGGCGAATGGCTAAATGAGCCAGCCCTTTTGTGGATTAGTAAATACGCCCCACTGATTTCCCGTATTTTATAAAATAAGTTAGTGCTTACTACTAATTTAAATCAATATCCATAATGCCGGCCTCGACAAAAGAAAAGAAACTGCTGTAACTAACAATACAGTGGTCCAGGAGGCTAATTGCGACCCATTGCAGTGCTTGTTGGAGGGTGCGAGTTAATTCAATGTCTTTTTTGCTGGGATAGGGGTCTCCGCTGGGATGGTTATGGGCCACGATTAGGGCACTGGAATTGCGAAGCAGTGCCTCTTTGACGATTTCGCGGGGGTAGATGGCCGTCTGCGCCACAGAACCCCTGAAAAGCTCCTGACATTCAATTAAGCGGTTTTTAGAGTCCAAGTGCAGGCAAAGAAAGACCTCATGGGGCAGGTGCCCGATTTTGGCCTGAATCAGCTCGCGCATTTGGGCGGGTGAGCCTAAAACGGAGTCGTGCATAAGCTCATGCTCCAAGCTACGTTTGACTAGCTCATAGGCAGCCTGAATTTGTGCCCACTTGGATATTCCCATACCGTAGCAGCGGGTAATTTCCTCGGCGCTGGAGTTAAGTAACCTGGGAAGACTACCAAAGGTCCCTAAAAGGTCTTGAGCAAGGGTCACAGCGGTTTTTCCCTTTACGCCGACGCGTAGGAAGATCGCCAGCAATTCAGCGTCTGAGAGCGCCTCAGGGCCGCTGAGGCGGAGTTTCTCGCGTGGCTGTTGGCCTTTGGGCCATTCGGAAATCGGAGAATGTACTCCGCCCGTTGTCCTCGCTACAATATTCGGATGACTGCAACTGTTCAACCCGACTCCTATTTGACCCTCAACTACCGTTTGGTTTTGCCTGGTGGGGAGGACTACATCAACACCTTTGAGGACAACCCGGCGACGGTGATGTTTGGTACTGGTCAATTTGCCCCCTGTTTTGAAAAGGCGATGCTCGGCATGGCAACCGGAGAGCGCAGGACGGTAGTGATTCCTCCCGAGGAGGGCTTTGGATTGCACAAACCAGAATTAGTACAGTGGGTCACGATGGAGACCTTGAAAGAAAATACCGATGAAACCCCCAGCTTTTCTCCTGGCGATGTGATTGAATTCAACGCGCCAAGCGGCGCACAATATGCCGGTGTCTTGCAATCGATGACAGATGAAGGGGCGTGGTTTGATTTCAACCATCCCCTGGCAGGCAAGCCCATTACCTTTGAAGCAGAAATCGTAGCCATTATGTAGACCACTATGAGTCAAACTGATCAACCCGAAATTTTGCTCGCCCAACCCAGGGGATTTTGCGCTGGCGTAGATCGCGCGATCAATATTGTGAATGAGGCCTTGAGCCGCTTTGGTAAGCCCATTTACGTGCGCCACGAAATCGTCCACAACAAATACGTTGTAGACGAGCTTCGTACCAAGGGCGCAGTATTTGTAGAAGAATTGGAAGAAGTGCCTCGCGGTGGGATTGTGGTTTTTAGTGCCCATGGCGTTTCGCAAGAAGTCAGGCGCGATGCCGAAGCTCGCGGCTTGCAGGTTTACGATGCCACTTGCCCACTGGTCACTAAAGTGCACTTGGAAGTAGTCAAGATGTGCAAAGAGGGCTTTACTGTCTTGATGATTGGTCATGCCGGCCATCCCGAGGTTGAGGGCACGATGGGCCAAGTTGGCCAAGGCATTATCTTGATTGAGGATTTGGACGATGTAGCCAAACTCAATTTCCCCGCCGATGAGAAGGTTGCCTTTGTTACCCAAACTACCTTATCGGTCGATGAAACAAAAGAAATTGTTGACGCCCTAACCAAAAAATTCCCCCATATTTCAAAGCCACGCAAGCAAGACATTTGTTACGCAACGCAAAATCGCCAAGACGCCGTTAAATTTATGGCGCCACAAGTCGATCTCGTTATTGTGGTGGGAAGCAAAGCAAGCTCGAACTCCAATCGCTTGCGGGAACTGTCTGAAAAGTTAGGCGTGCCATCCTACATGGTGGATGCACCCGAGCAGCTGGAAGAAAAATGGTTTGAAGGAAAAAAACGCATCGGCTTAACCGCAGGTGCATCTGCGCCAGAAAGCTTAGCGCAATCGATTGTTGCCCGGATTCAAGAGTTTGGACCGCGGCAAATTCGGTCCTTGCCCGGCATCGTGGAAGACGTTACCTTTTCGCTACCTAAAAACCTAACGAGTTAAATACCTTATTTCACCTGGCCAAGTAATGTACGCAACATTTGGCACATCAGGTGGATTTCATCATCGGTCACAGCCAGTGATGGCATGAAGCGCAGTAAATTGGGCTTTGGGGAATTAAGCAGCAATCCTTCTGGGCCTTGATCACGCGCCATTTCAACCAGTTTAGGGCCGATATCGCTGCCCAGCATGAGGGCCCGCAATAGGCCTTTGCCCCGCTCACCTTCCAGCTTGAAATCGGTTGCAAGGGTTTGCAATTCATGGCTCAGTAATTCGCCCTTACGAACAACCTCATCTAAAAACCCGGGAGCAAGTAGCTGCTCGATAACGCTGATGCCAACCGCAGTCATCAGTGCGTTGCCGTTGTACGTGCCACCTTGATCACCTGGAACAAAGCAGGCGACTTCCTCGGTCGCTAACAATGCAGCCAAAGGAACGCCACCACCAATTCCTTTACCTAAGGTCATGATGTCAGGCTTGATGTTGTAGTGCTGGTAAGCAAATAGTTTGCCAGTACGCCCACAGCCTGCTTGGACTTCGTCAACGATGAGCAGCACCTTGTGTTCGTGCGTCAATGCGCGCAAGCCTTCCATAAACGCAGTTGTGGTGGGTATCACGCCACCTTCGCCTTGCACTGGCTCGACCATGACTGCTACGGTTTTATCGCTGATTAACTTTCTTACTGAATCAAGGTCATTCAATTCTGCTTTTAAAAAACCAGGTACTTGCGGCGCAAACATGGTGTCCCAGCCTGGTTTGCCAGAGGCGCTCATGGTGGCCAAGGTTCTGCCATGAAAGGAATGTTCAAAGGTAATGATTTCGTACGCACCAGATTTCTGGAGTTGCCCCCATTTACGGGCTAACTTAATTGCACCCTCATTGGCCTCGGCGCCGCTATTGGCAAAAAAGACACGGTCAAAGCAGCTCTGCTCTGTGAGTAGATTCGATAGACGAATCATCGGCTCATTGTAAAAAGCGGGGCTTGGATTAATTAATTTACGTGCTTGGGCATTCATCGCGGCGATCATGCCGGGATTGCTATGACCCAAGCAATTGACTGCCCAGCCTTGCAAAAAGTCGAGGTAGCGTTTGCCGTTGTGATCAACCAACCAGGAACCCAGACCTTCGGTCATCACGAGCTCAGGGCGCTGCGTGATGAACATCACGGAGTGACTGTCAACTGCAGCTGGGCTCAGTGGGGTAGGGGGGATGTCGTACGGCTTATTCATGGCTCAATCATACAAAAAGGTTGGGATTGCTGCAGGGGTTTTTCAGATCAGACCTTAGCAGTAAGTAAATCAGCGGCATTGGTAAAGGAATCCGCAAAGAAGCTATCGCCGGGCAATTGGCATGTCGCGACAAAATCAGCACGTGCCGCATTGACCACGACGGGTGCACCGCAGGCATAGACTTCAACGCTGCGCATGTCAGGGAAATCCGCCATGGCCGCCTGGTGAACATAGCCATCTCGGCCAGTCCACTGGTCTTCTGGCAGCGCATCGGAAATCACCGGAACGTACTTAAAGTGGGGCATGTTGTCGGCCCAACTGCGACAAAGGCTGTCTAAATAAAGGTCACTGGGTCGGCGCCCGCCCCAAAACAGGGTCATCGGACGCTCTATTTTTTTGGCTTGCATGTGTTCGATGATCGATTTGATTGGGGCAAAACCCGTTCCCGCTGCGATAAAAATAATGGGGCTAGTGCTGTCCTCACGCAAAAAGAAGCTACCCATGGGCCCCTCAAAGCGCAAGATGTCTTTTAGTTTGAGTGCAGGCTTATCGGGCACACCAAACACAAAATCCGTAAATAAGCCGCCAGGGGTATGGCGAATATGCAAATCCAGTGGACCTTCTGCCTCTGGCGCAGAAGCAATCGAGTAGGCGCGGCGTTGCCCGTCTTTGAGTAGAAATTCAATGTATTGACCAGCCAAAAACTGAAAGCGCTCGGCGGCAGGCAGTTGCAACTTCAGAATGGCAACATCCGGGCTGGGGTGATCGATTTCATTGACGCGGCAGGGGATTTTCCGAATCGATAAGTCGCCGGCGCCCTGCACCTCACGTACTGAAATCACTAAATCACTTTGCGCGTGGGCGCAGCAAAATAAGGCATTGCCTGCGGTCTTTTCAGAGGCGGTGAGGGCGCCTTCATTGTGATTGCCATGGCTTACCGAGCCCTCGGTCACCTGACCTTTGCATGAGCCACAGGCACCATTTTTGCAACCATAGGGCAGGGTAATGCCTTGCCGCAGGGCGGCTTGCAAAATGGTTTCGTCTAGGTTGGCATCAAACTGTTTGCCGCTGGATTTCAGAGTAACTTGGTAAGGCAATCTCATTCCTTTAAATAAATCGGTACGATAGTAGGTATGCCATCGCTACACCAAACCCTAGTAGCACCATTTCAGCGCCCCCGCGTTTTAATCGTGGGATGCGGCGATATCGGTATGCGGGTACTGCAACAGCTCACTCGCTTTCAGGCCTATCGTGTATTTGCATTGACTTCGCAAAGCACCCGTTTTCCAGAAATCAGGGCAATGGGCGCTATTCCGATGCTGGGCAACTTAGACCAGATCGACACGCTGTGGCGCCTGCGTGGTTTAGCCCATACGGTAGTGCATTTAGCGCCGCCACAACCCACCGGTGCAACCGACCTGCGCACCCAAAACCTATTGCGGATTTTATCGCAAGGCGGTGTAACTGTCAGGCGGCTGGTGTATGTCAGCACAACAGGGGTATATGGTGACTGTGGTGGTGGCGATGCCATCGAAACCACCATGGCAAACCCGCAAAGCGAACGGGCTAAACGGCGTTGGAATGCAGAATGGCAATTGCGCCAATGGTCTCTGCTGCACCATGTCCGCCTCAGTATTTTGAGGGTGCCTGGAATTTATGATGCGAATCGATTGCCGACGGAGCGGATTAAAGCAGGTACACCCGCTTTGTTGCCAGAGCTAGACGCCTTTTCCAATCACATTCAGGCCGATGACTTAGCGCGAATTGTTTGCGCCGCCATTTATCACGGCAAGCCGCAGCGCGTGGTAAATGCCTGTGATGGTGCGCAAACCAAAATGGGCGATTACTTTGATCAAGTTGCTGATGCATTCGGCTTAGAGCGTCCGCCGCGTCTGCCAGCGGACCAAGTTCAGCAGTTGGTAAGTCCGATGCTATGGTCTTTTATGCGTGAATCACGGCGTGTGGGCAATGATCGCCTGAACGAATTAAAAGTACAACTGCGCTACCCCAGTACTCAGGATTTTCTGAGCGAACTTACTTCCAGGAATCTTTTAGGCCAACCGCGCGATTAAAGATCGGCTTGCCAGGCTTGGAGTCAACTGCATCCACCACAAAGTAGCCGTGGCGCTCAAACTGAAAGCGGGCTTCTCCTAACGCATCCACCATCGAAGGCTCTAGGTAGGCAGTGATCACTTCTTTGGATTGAGGATTAAGGTGATCTACGAAATTTTTCTCACCACTATCGGGATGAGGATCGGTGAAGAGGTGCTCATACAAGCGCACTTCGGCTGCCAGTGCATGCTGCGCACTGACCCAATGAATATTCCCTTTGACTTTGTAATTATCCGAGCCGGGCGTACCACTTTTACTATCCGGAAAATAACGCGCATGCACTTGCTTCACTTCACCCTTGGCGTCCAGTTCATAACCGGTGCATTCAATCACAAAACCATAACGTAAGCGCACCCGACTACCAGGTTGATCACCGATCGGCGGATAAAGCCGGAAAAAGCCTTTGATAGGCTCGATCATGAAATCGTCTGCTTCGATCCAGAGTTCCCGTGTGAACGGAAATTCACGGCGCCCCCAGTCGGGGTGATGCGGGTGGCGTGGTGCCGAGCAGATTTCGCTGGTGCCCGGATCCATATTTTCAATCACCAATTTGAGGGGCTTTAGAACCGCAATTGCGCGGGGTGCTTTTGCATCTAAGTCATCCCGCAGTGCGCCTTCGAGCGTGCTCATATCAATCCAGCTATCGGCCTTGGCTACGCCAATGCGCTCGCAAAACAAACGAATGCTTTCTGGGGTGTAGCCACGACGACGAATGCCTACAATCGTTGGCATGCGTGGATCATCCCAACCATCCACTTTCTTTTCTTCGACCAACTGCAAGAGTTTGCGCTTACTGGTCAGGGTGTGGGTTAGATTAAGACGGGCAAATTCATGTTGGTGGGGTAGGGGCTCCGTGAAGACACCCAACTCTTTGAGTGCATGCAGAATCCAGTCATACAGAGGGCGATTGTTTTCAAACTCAAGCGTACAGATCGAGTGCGATACATTTTCAAGCGCATCGGAGATGCAGTGAGTGAAATCGTACAAGGGGTAGATACACCATGTGTTGCCGGTACGGTGGTGCTCCACGTGCCGAATTCGGTAAATCACCGGATCGCGCATCACGATATTGGGGTGAGCCATGTCAATCTTCAGGCGCAAAACATGAGTACCATCGGCAAACTTACCATCCCGCATATCACGGAAGAGCTGAAGATTTTCTGCGGGACTGCGATCGCGAAATGGGCTTGCTGTGCCTACTTGATTGAAGTTACCGCGATTGGCATGAATGGCATCCGCACTTTGGCTGTCGACATAGGCCTTGCCATTCTCGATCAAGAGTTCGGCAAACGCATATAAGCGATCAAAGTAATCGCTGGCGTGATACAGGTGCACCTCGCCTTGGGCTTTCCAATCGAAACCAAGCCACTGCACCGCATCCAAAATGCTATCTGCATACTCCACATCTTCTTTGGTGGGATTGGTGTCATCCAGGCGCATATTGCAGCGTGCACCCCCAGGCAAAAGGCTGTAGTCGGCGGCTAAACCAAAATTGAGGCAGATGCTCTTGGCATGGCCGATATGCAAGTAGCCATTGGGCTCCGGTGGAAAGCGCGTAATGATGGCAGGAACGGTTGCGCCAGCCCGATTGGTTCTGCCTTGATAGCGGCCGCTCGCCAAATCGGAATCGATGATTTGGCGTAGAAAGTTGGACGGCTCTGCGGGTGGAGTCGTCGCTTTAGGGGGTTTGCTATCAAGAGCCATGCCCCTATTGTAGAGAAGAAAATGCCCCTGCCCAGAAAGACAAAGCCCGCAGGGTGAGTGCGGGCCTTATCACTGAATACGATAGAACGGGTTACTCTTCGACGAAAACCTCTTCGCGGCTCTTCTTCACGGCAGGCAACATAACCACAATCACCAATAAGGCCGCCGCAATTAATAAACCAAGCGACAGTGGGCGGGTAACAAAGGTGG
>CANHMJ010000064.1 GCA_947461805.1 Burkholderiaceae bacterium | reverse complement strand
TGGGGTGGTTTGGCCCAGCAGGCAAGGGTAAAGGCAGATTGGCTTATTCCATTGCCAAAAGGCTTTACTGCCAAACAGGCCTTGGCTATTGGAACTGCTGGATATACCGCGATGCTCTGTGTCATGGCCCTGCAAAAGCATGGCGTAAAGCCCGCCGATGGGGAGGTTCTGGTAACGGGCGCTGCTGGCGGTGTTGGTAGCTTCGCAATCGCCCTACTGAGCAAGCTCGGTTTTACAGTGGTTGCCAGCAGTGGCCGCCCTCAAGAGGCTGACTACTTGAAGTCATTGGGCGCAGCTGAAGTAATTGATCGGAGTAGCTTATCGGAGCCAGGCAAGCCATTGGCGCGCGAGCGCTGGGCTGCCGTGGTTGATAGCGTAGGCAGTCATACCTTGGCCAACGCTTGCGCAGCAACCAAGAGTGAGGGCGCGGTAGCCGCCTGTGGTCTTGCTCAAGGCATGGATTTTCCAGGCAGCGTAGCACCCTTCATCTTACGTGGCGTCACCCTCTATGGCATCAATAGCGTGACTGTGCCAAAAGCTAAGCGCATTGCAGCGTACGAACAGCTGAGCGCCTTGGTGGACCTCACCACATTGGAGGCGATTTCCCATGAAATTAGTTTGGGAGAGGCAATTCAGTATGCCGATGCCTTAATGAAAGGCAATGTGCGTGGTCGTGTGATTGTGGACGTGAATCGTTAAGGCAATGGGTTTGAAGATGAGCCATCGCTTTGCGGCATTTTGCGCAGTGGGAGCTGAAGATTAATCGCAGCTTGCTCATCGTCGGATAAAGACGACCATTGTGCGATTTCATCCAGCGTGCGAAAGCAACCCAGGCAATAACCGGTTTGCGGATGCATTTCACACCAATTGACGCAAGGCGATTTAGCCACTGGACTATCCTTTTATAAAACTAAGTAAGCGATGAAAACACCATCCACGACTAGCGCAGCTGATCTTAATTCAATTCAATACCCCTGGGGCGATCAATTACCCGAGAAGGCCGCTCCATTCGAACTTCTACCAGGAGTGCGTTGGATCAGAATGCCACTCCCCTTTGCTTTGGATCATATCAACCTCTGGTTAATTCGGGATGAGTTTAATGGCAGGGCAGGCTGGACCATTATTGATTGTGGCATTGCGAACGACGAGACCCGGGCCATTTGGGAGGAAATTGAGCGCACCCAGCTAGATGGATTGCCTGTGTTACGGGTCATTGTGACCCACATGCACCCCGATCACGTTGGCTTGGCGCAATGGCTTTGCGATCGCTGGCAAGTGCCTTTGTGGATGTCGATGTCAGATTACCTCACTGCGCAATGGCTCAGCCACGATCAAGGTGGGGCTGCTATTGGCGCCACTCCTGGAAGCGGCGGTGCTGCAGATCATTTTCAGCGGCATGGCCTTTCTAGTAGCGAAGATCTAGAGAAACTCCGTGGCCGAGCAGACTACTACAAGCGCATGGTGCCTGGTGTACCAAAGCGCTACCGCCGCATTATGGAGGGCGAGCACATTGAGATAGGGGGGCATCAATGGCAGGTCATCATGGGCTATGGCCATGCTCCCGAACATGCAACCCTCTATTGTGCAGAATTGGGCTGCTTTATTTCGGGGGATATGGTGCTGCCGCGTATCTCGACCAACGTGAGCGTTTATGATGCTGAGCCCGACGCTGACCCGCTCGGCCTTTATTTGGATTCATTGTTGAAGTACACAGCGCTGCCAGAGGATACCGTGGTACTGCCATCGCATGGCAAACCCTTCAAAGGCTTACATTACCGCATCAAGCAATTACAAGACCACCACGTCGACCGCTTGGCTGAGGCGCTGGGTGCGTGCCATGAGCCGCACCATGCCCGCGATATCGTTCCGGTCTTATTTAAACGCAGCCTTGACACCCACCAAATGAGTTTTGCAATGGGTGAGGCGATTGCTCACCTCAATCACCTGTGGCGTCAAGGAAAGTTGCGCCGCGTGCTTTCTTCCGACGGGGTGTGGCTGTTTTGCGCGGTTTAGCTGCGCTGGTTTTTTTGCTGGATTCAGCACTTTCGTCTGTCTTTGGCGTCATGGCCTCCCCAAAGGACTTCAGCGCCAATAGGGTCGCATGCTGAACCTCGAGACCCTGAATCGTCGTTTTGAGGATGTTGTGGTTCATGGATAGCCAGTTTTCAACGCTTTTTAAGTCTTTAATCCGCTTTTCAAGCTCATCAATGTCAACCCCTGGAAAGCCAGCAAATCCAGCAGGGCCTTTTGATGGATCGGCAGCAAACGGAAATTGACCTGCATTTTGTCCAGCAGCAACCCCTTGCCCCCACATGGTCTTGAGCATTTCCATGCTTTGATTGAATTCAGGAATGGTTCCAAACATACGGCCTCCAAGTCGGCTTGATGCCGATAAAGTCATTAGAATAGTGGCTTATCAAGATTAACCCCTCTATTTAAACAATGCAATCAAACGGTTCCAATTTGGTATTTACCCGGGGCGGCGAATTACCAGCGCTGCTAAACGACCGCATTCTGGTCTTGGACGGCGCCATGGGAACCATGATTCAGCAATACAAGTTAAGCGAAGCAGATTACCGTGGCCTACCGGGGAATACCCGCTTTGCCGATCATCCCGGCGATCTGAAGGGGAACAATGAGCTTTTAGTCTTAACGCAGCCCCACATCATTCAAAAAATCCATGAAGACTATTTGGATGCGGGCGCGGACATTATTGAAACCAATACCTTTGGTGCGACTTCGGTAGCGCAAGAGGACTACAAAATGCCGGGCTTGGCACGCGAGATGAATGAAGCGGCTGCACGGTTAGCACATGATGCCTGTGCCAAGTTCAGCACGCCTGAAAAACCGCGTTTTGTTGCCGGCGCAATTGGGCCTACGCCAAAGACGGCTAGCATCTCTCCCGACGTAAATGACCCGGGTGCGCGCAACATTAGCTTTGATGCCTTGCGTGATACCTACCGCGAGCAAATTGAAGGTTTGTATGCAGGTGGCGTCGACCTCTTTTTAGTCGAAACTATTTTTGATACCTTAAACGCAAAAGCAGCCATGTTTGCCCTTGATGAATTTTTTGAGGACACCGGTGTTAAGGTACCAGTCATGGTTTCTGGAACAGTGACCGATGCATCGGGGCGTATTTTGTCTGGACAAACAGTAGAGGCCTTTTGGAATAGCTTGCGTCACATTAAGCCACTCACATTTGGTTTGAATTGCGCACTCGGAGCAGCTTTAATGCGCCCCTACATTGCAGAGTTGGCGCGAATCTGCAATACCGCGGTGTCGTGTTACCCCAATGCAGGCCTACCAAACCCGATGAGCGATACCGGCTTTGATGAAACGCCAGAGATTACTTCTGCGCTGGTCGATGGCTTTGCTAAAGACGGATTAGTTAATTTAGTGGGTGGTTGCTGTGGAACTACCCCGGATCACATTCGTGCGATTGCAAATGCAGTTGCAAAACGTAAGCCACGGGTCTTTTACCGTGAGGCTCAAGCAGAGGTAGCAGAATGAGCAAGCGAGTGATTGCTCCGATGCGTTTGTCTGGCCTCGAGTCGTATAACGTTAGCCCCATAGTGGGGTTCGTCAATATTGGCGAGCGTACGAACGTCACTGGATCCAAGGCCTTCTCGCGCATGATTTTGAATAATCAATTTGATGAGGCCTTAGCAGTAGCACGGCAGCAGGTTGAAAGTGGTGCGCAGATTATTGACATTAATATGGATGAGGCCATGCTCGATTCTGAGGCGGCCATGGTGCGCTTTTTAAATCTGATTGCATCCGAGCCAGATATAGCGCGCGTGCCCATCATGATCGACTCATCGAAGTGGAGCATCATTGAAGCGGGCTTGAAGTGCGTCCAAGGTAAGCCAATCGTTAATTCGATTTCTTTAAAAGAAGGTGAAGACGCATTTCGGCATCAAGCAAAGCTGATTCGTCGCTATGGAGCCGCCACCGTTGTCATGGCGTTTGACGAGAAAGGACAGGCTGATACCTATCAACGTAAAACGGAAATTTGCCAACGCTCGTATCAAATCCTAGTTGAGGAAATTGGATTTCCTCCGGAAGACATTATTTTTGATCCCAATATTTTTGCGATTGCAACCGGAATTGAAGAGCACGATAACTACGCAGTTGATTTTATAAACGCAACGCGCTGGATTAAAGAAAATCTACCGGGCGCGAAAGTCAGCGGCGGCGTTTCTAATGTGAGCTTTTCATTTCGCGGTAATGATCGTGTTCGGGAAGCCATTCATACGGTATTTTTGTACCACGCAATTCAGGCAGGTATGGACATGGGTATAGTCAACGCCGGCCAGCTTGGGGTCTATGCTGATTTAGATCCAGAGTTGCGTGAGCGGGTTGAAGACATTGTGCTCAACCGCTTTAAAGAAAAAGATGGACAAACTCCAACCGAGCGTTTGTTGGCAATCGCCGATCAATTTAAGGGCGATGGCATCAAGCAAGTCGAGAATTTGGTGTGGCGTGAAGCGCCAGTACGGGATCGCTTAACGCATGCCTTAGTGCATGGCATTACCAACTTTATATTGGACGATACCGAAGAGTTGCGAGCCGACATCATGGGGTCCGGTGGCCGGCCCATTGAAGTGATTGAGGGCCCCCTCATGGATGGCATGAACGTGGTCGGCGATTTGTTTGGTGAAGGCAAAATGTTTTTGCCGCAAGTCGTAAAAAGTGCGCGCGTGATGAAGCAGGCAGTAGCGCACCTGATTCCCTATATTGAAGAAGAAAAGCGCTTGCATGTTGCTGCAGGCGGGGAAGCCAAAGCCAAGGGCAAGATTGTGATGGCAACCGTAAAAGGGGACGTGCACGACATTGGCAAAAACATTGTTACCGTTGTTCTTCAATGTAATAACTTTGAAGTAGTCAATATGGGCGTGATGGTACCCTGCGCTGAGATTCTGAAAGTAGCCAAAGAAGAGAAGGCCGATATCGTCGGGCTCTCTGGTTTGATTACCCCGTCGCTCGAAGAAATGACCTACGTTGCCCAAGAAATGCAGCGTGATCCGTATTTCCGTGACCAGCAATTGCCATTGATGATTGGTGGAGCGACCACATCCCGTGTTCATACTGCAGTGAAAATTGCGCCGCACTATGATGGCCCGGTCGTATATGTGCCGGATGCATCACGCTCTGTCTCCGTTGCATCTAGCTTGCTATCGGATGAAAGCGCCAGTAAATTTATTCAAGACTTGCGCGATGATTATGAGCGTATACGCGTACAGCATGCGAATCGCAAAGTTGCACCAACCATTTCACTGGAAGCGGCACGCCAAAATCGAGAGAAAATTGATTGGAACACCTATACGCCAGAGAAGCCGAAATTCATTGGTCGCCGTGTCTTTAAAAACTTTGCCCTGAGCGAGATTGCAAAGTTCATTGATTGGACTCCGTTTTTTCAAACTTGGGATTTGGCGGGTAAGTTCCCGGCTATTCTAGAAGATGAAGTAGTAGGCGTAGAGGCGAAAAAAGTGTACGCAGATGCCCAAGCCCTATTAGAGAAGATCGTAAAAGGACAGTGGCTTCAGGCGGACGGGGTGGTTGCGTTTTATCCTGCCAACGCCATGGGCGACGACATTGTTTTGTATAGCGATGAAGCGCGCGAGCATCCCTTATTTGTTTGGCATAACTTGCGTCAGCAGTCAGAGCGACCAGTTGTGGACGGAGTAAAGCGTCCCAATCGCTGCCTAGCAGACTACGTTGCTCCGCGCGATTCTGGGGTGGCAGATTATGTCGGCTGTTTTGCCGTCACAACCGGGCACGGCGTTGAAAAGAAAGTCGCTGAATTTCAGGCAAAAAACGACGACTACAACGCCATCATGCTAAAGGCGTTGGCAGATCGTCTAGCAGAGGCGTTTGCTGAGCTCATGCACCACCGTGTGCGTACTGATCTATGGGGCTATGCCAGCGATGAGTCTCTAACGAATCAAGCGATGATTGATGAGCAATATCGCGGCATTCGGCCGGCACCGGGTTATCCTGCCTGCCCAGCCCATGAAGTCAAGGGCGATATGTTGCGCATCGTTGGCGCAGAAGACATTGGCATGACCCTAACTGAGTCATTTGCAATGGATCCGGCATCCAGTGTCAGCGGATTTTATTTAGCACACCCCAATGCACAGTATTTTAACGTTGGTAAAGTATCAGCGGACCAAGTTGAGGATCTAGCGAAACGCCGCAATGAATCGATTGAAACAGTACGCCGGTCGTTGTCGAGCTCTTTAGAGTAAAACCAGGCTTTACACGCCCCACACTACGGGTTCATTCGCAGCGCAAGCCTGTTTCATGAGCTCCAGGAAGGGAAAGGCCCGCCGCCCTAAGCGATCAGCTGTAGGCTTATCTTGATCGGATTCTGCCGGGGCATCTGGCACACTACTTTTGGAGGCTGCATCGGCCGCAATGGCAGATTCAAGGCGGGCAATAAACTCCGGCAAACGCTCTGCCACCAAAATGCCGTGTTTTTCTAGGGGATGCTCTAGGATGTCAAAAATGCGCTGGCTCAAATCCGAGAGCATGATGACATCAGGACCTGCTTTAGAGTGAAATTGATAGATCATCATTTAGCTTACCACCTTTAGAAGAGCCCCCATTCATAACTGGCCACATCGCCTGATAAAATCACCCTTCTATGCTGTTAAATCATAAAAACCAATTAATTGCATCCTTACGTGCTGCCCTGAACGCCGTTGCAGAGAGTCGCGGTATAGCAGTGGATGTGCCGATTGAGCCGCGGCTTGAGCGACCCAAATCAGTGGACCATGGGGATGTCGCTTGCAATATTGCATTGCAAGTCGCCAAAGCCTGGAAGATGAATCCCCGTGAGTTAGCCCAAGCTATTGTGGATTCCTTAGGGGCAGACCCCAGTTATGCCAAGCTGATTAAGTCGAGTGAAATTGCGGGCCCTGGATTTATCAATTTCCGCTTAAGCAATGCAGCCAAAACGGAAGTAGTAACCGTGGTGCTGGATCAGAAAAAAGCATTTGGTAAACGGCTGCGAGATGAATCATCCCGGGCAATGGTCGAGTTTGTTTCAGCCAATCCGACCGGCCCTTTGCATGTGGGCCATGGTAGGCAGGCAGCGCTCGGTGATGCAATCGCCAATCTGCTCGATACCCAAGGGGTTGCAGTGCACCGTGAGTTTTATTACAACGATGCTGGGGTACAGATTACGAATTTAGCAGCATCAGTGCATGCACGCCTCAGTGGATTGAAGCCTGGCGATGCCCGTTGGCCAGAGCAGGCTTACAACGGCGATTACATTGATGAAATTGCGCAGGCATATAAGACCTCCCCTGAATGCAAGGGTATCGAAGATTTAGCAGCAATTCAGCAGTTTGCAGTTGCGTATCTTCGCAATGAGCAGGACATCGATTTGCGTACCTTTGGCGTTCAGTTTGATTGCTACTACCTAGAGTCATCTTTGTATACCGACGGCAGCGTGGCTCAGATCGTTGCTGATTTGCAATCGGTAGGCAAAACATATGAAGCGGATGGCGCGTTGTGGCTCAGGACAACTGAGGATGGTGACGATAAGGATCGCGTCATGCGTAAGTCCGACGGCACATACACCTATTTTGTACCTGACGTTGCTTACCATGCGAGTAAGTGGCAGCGTGGTTTTACTAAAGTAATCAATGTCCAGGGCAGTGATCACCATGGCACCATCGCCCGTGTGCGTTCTGGCTTACAAGGCGTTGCACAGAAACGCGGCTGGATCATTCCAGCGGATTACCCCGATTATGTTTTGCATAAGATGGTGACGGTGATGCGCCATGGACAGGAAGTTAAGATTTCAAAGCGGGCCGGCAGTTATGTGACCGTGCGCGACTTAGTGGAGTGGTCTGGCGGCGTTACCGAGTCGATGAATCTGTCAGAGCGCGAATTGGCCTTGCAACGTGGTCGTGATGC
>CANHMJ010000063.1 GCA_947461805.1 Burkholderiaceae bacterium | reverse complement strand
GGGAGTGAACAGCTCGAGGCTGCCACTGTACGGTTGCGAAACGCTCACGCCCACATTGCAAAGATCGCTCCGTATGCTTGCGCATCGGTTCAAAGATCTATTGGCCTTGGCGAGCCAGGCAGGGAAAGAGTTTGCAGTAATGCATCCACTTGCAACTCGAGGCCTTTGATTTCAGCTTCGAGTCGCGCTACCTCATCCGGATGGATTACAGCGGACTGCGTTGATAGCTGCGCTACGGCATCTGCAGCTAGGCGTTTACTTGAAATCAGATCGCCAGCAAGCTTAAGCGCGGCCATCATAGTTGCACGCTCGATGCTGCGGTTACCTCCCGTGATCGCGAGCTGGATTTGCTCGTCAACCAAGGTGCAAGCCTCGCGCAAAAGGGGCTCATGCTCGGTGGAAGTAGCCAGCGTGATTTTTTGACCTGCGAGCGTGACCTCAATGCGTTGTTGGCTCATGATCATCGCCTGAAATAGTGGGATTAGGTTCGTCAGCAGTGAGCAAGTTCAGTTGCCGTGTATCAGGTTGCTCGGGCAGTCGACTCAAAATGTGTTGGATACGATTTTGTGCATCCGCTATTTTGGTTTCGAGCCGCGCGCGATCTTGGCGCGCCTCATCAATGGCTTTGCTAGCCAGCGTGAGTTTGTCTTTTAGTCGAGCTATTGCTCGGTTTAAATTACCTAAGGAAGACTCTGGAGAGGGGAATGAATCGCTCATTGATACATTGTAGCCTCTGAATTAGGCTGTGCGCAGCACTGGCATGCCTAGTTCATTACCGAGCCAGGGCAATCCAGCGCTTACCCAGCTTGGTTAGCTCAATGCGTCCATCAAATAGATCAACCAGGGCCTGATGGGTTAGTGGATCATTACTTTTACCCTGGTGATGGATCCCTTTCTTGCCCAAAAGAATCAGGTTCTCTGCCTGCAAGGCAAACTGAATTTCATGCAAAACCGTGATGCTGGTTTTACCCTGATCAGACAGTGCGGTTTGCCATTGAAGCCAATCCGCCTGATGCGGTGGGTCTAGATTAGCGATCGGCTCATCCATCAGGACGATGCCGGCTTGAACGGCAAAGAGCCTAGCAAGCAAAACGCGCTGACGCTCGCCCCCCGACAGTTGATTAAAAAAGCGCTCACGCAAGCCCCAGACATCGGTTTGCTGCATGGCGCGTTCCACAATGCCGCAATCTTCCTCGCTTGGCATGCAGAGCCAGTTTTGATGCGGTAGGCGACCAAGCATGGCAATCTCGTATACCCGCAGAGCGAAATCAAGGCTATCTAGGGTTGCCGTTGCCTGCTCAAGCCAAGCAATTTGTTGCGCGCGTGCCTTGATTGCAATCGAGCGAAGCTCTGCCCCCCCAATCTGAATCGAACCCTCATAAGGTAAGAGTCCAGCTAAAGCTTGAACTAGCGTGGACTTACCTGCTCCGTTCGGGCCAACAATGCTAGTCCACTCACCCCCAGGAATAGTGAGATCAATATTTTGTAAAACAATGTTGTTACCGCGGGATAGCGACACATTACGCAACTCTATTGGGCTCATACGCTTATCCCACAGGTCTGACGCCGGAGCAATAACAGTAAATAAGAGCCGCCTAGTACTGCGGTCACAATTCCGACCGGAAGCTCAAGAGGTGCCATGATCGTACGCGCCAGTAAATCCGAGGCTAACAACAGGATGCCACCAGCCAAGCTGGACATCAGTAGATGGATACGCTGGGAGCCGTTAGCAAAGCGCCGAACCAGGTGGGGCGCTGCAAGGCCGATAAATGCAATGAGCCCGGTTTGGGCTACCGCTGCACCAGTAGCCAGGGCAAGAACGGCAATCAAACCAAGGCGCATTTGATCAATCGGAAGACCAAGGGTTTTGGCAGTACTTTCACCAAGGCTGAGCGCATTCAAGGCTGCACTCAACAGTAGTGCTACTGCAATACAGAGAATCCAAACGAGCAGCATGAGGTAGACGCTATGCCAATCCAGTAGGCTAGTGTTACCTAGCATGAATGCCTGAAAGCGCTGATAGAGATCGGGGCGAACAAAAGTAAAGAGGGCATTACCTGCGCCAAGAATGACACTAATTACTACACCCGATAGTAAAAGGCGTAGGGAGCTGCGATACCCACCAGCCAGAATCAGCGCTGCAAAAACACCCAGTAGCGCACCAATAAACGCACCGCTGTTAAGTCCAATTAACGCAAGCCCAGAATTGGTAATCGCGTGGGAAAAGCCTAAAACAAGTGCGACACCCATTAAGGCGCCCGATGCGCTGCCCAGCAAATACGGATCAGCCAATGGGTTACGAAAAACACCCTGCGCAATCGCACCGGCCAAGCCCAGCAGAGCACCTGCCAGCCATGCTCCTGCTGAACGGGGTAAGCGGATGTCCAATACGATTGCAGAGTCAGCGCTCCAGGCAATCCCACCGCTACCCAGCAATGCGCCCAAGCATAGCAATGCAATGCTCAGTACCAACAAGGCGAGCACACGGGGAAACAAAGTAGGGCGCATACCGCAGACTATCACTTGGGCAGTGAGCGCATTGCGCAATCAGCAATCAGGGCTGCTGCTTCACCCATGCGTGGGCCGGGGCGAACTAGTACATCTGCTTGTGCTGCCGCAAAGAAGCAAACCCGATTACCCTGAATCGCCGGAATGGATTTCCAGCCGGGGCGCTGTGCCAACTGTTTTGGTGATGCTTCAGTGCTCATAATCAAATCCGGCTTGGACTGCACTACGAATTCTGGGTTGATCTTCGGAAAGGCGCCCATCTTTTCCGTAGCAATGTTTTGCATACCCAGTCGATCGAGTAATTCACCAATAAAGGAGATTTTGCCAGCCGCAAAGGGCGCAGCGTTCACCTCAAAATACACCCGTGCCGCTTTTTGTGAGGGTGATAGCGCGCGATTGGCCCGAGCGATGTCAAGTTGAATGCGATCCCATACTGCACCTGATTCAGTAGAGCCCAAGACTACATCCAGTTGCCGTAAAGTGCGCTGCACATCGGCCATGGACTGCACATCAAATGCAGCCACTGAAAGACCCAAGGACTGCAGGCGCGCAATGAGTGGCGATGATTTTTCAACCAAGACCAAGTCTGGCTTTAAGCGAATAATGCCCTCAATATTGGCATCGGCAATGCCGCCCAAGCGCGGCAAAGCATCAAGCGATTTTGGCCAATTGGAGAAGCGATCAATCCCCACTAAAACAGAACACTTACCCAGAGCACATACAGACTCGGTCAGAGAGGGAAGCATGCTAACTACGCGCTGGGCAGGGCCAGCGAGGCGAACCTCACTTCCCCGATCATCTTTGATAGCAATGTTTGCCGATGCACAAGTGCTAACAAATAAAAAGAACACTGCAATACTAAGCAGTACATTCTTGTTTGAAGCCTTGCTTGGCTGATGTCGTGTGCTGATCATATGCAAAAATTACTGCATGGCATAACGTAAGCCAACGAAGACATTCGAACCTGGTGTGTTATAGCCGTAGCTTAATTGGTAGTCTTTGTTGAGTACATTATTCCAGCGACCAAATAGGCTTATATTCTTTTCGAGTTGATAGCTGGCGTACAGGTTTAATAGTGCATAACCGCCCATATTGCCTGTATTGTCAAAATCAGTTCTACGTCCTTGTAAGGTACTTTCAATACCGGTTACTAGCTTATTGAGCTGGCGTTCAACCCCTACATTACCAAATTGTTTTGCACGCTTTGCCAGTAC
Source organism: Burkholderiaceae bacterium (assembly GCA_947461805.1). GTDB lineage: Bacteria > Pseudomonadota > Gammaproteobacteria > Burkholderiales > Burkholderiaceae > Polynucleobacter. Next base: position 4,280 of record CANHMJ010000063.1, on the reverse strand, counting down.
ATATCCCGTACTTTGATCTATTGGATTTTGCTGATCAAATGATGCCTTGAGGGCGTAATTCCAAACTCGCGCAGTCGATCCAATAGAGACTCCATTAATCTTTGCATTGGCTACGTTACCGGCACACCCGAATTCATACCCCGCAGGACAGCCGCTCGATGTGTATTGGATGAGATTGGTAATCGTATTGCTATAGGCAATAACTCGGGCGTCAAACGATTTGGTTTCATAAAAAATACCGGCCTCTGTATTCTTACTTTTTTCTGGTAGGAGGTTGGATACCCCATACCCTGGGTAATACAGATCAAAAAAGGATGGCGCCTTGAATGCAGTTCCATGATTTACATTGACTCGCCATTCTTTTGTAAAAAAATACCCATAAGCAATACTTCCGGTGCTTTGAGGCCCATAGCCGGTTATGTTGTCATTCCGAAAGCTAATGCTAGCCAAATTTGATCCGCGTTTAAGCTGGTAAGCCGCCGCTACCGAATTTGTATTTTGCTCTTGACTAATGCTTCCGGAGGTTGCAAATGCAGATTGAGTCCTTCGTTCTGCAACCAATTGCAGCAAGTCCGAACCCAACTTGATGTCATTCTGCCAGGTATAGATATTTTGCTTGCTATTAGCAACTGCGTTAGAGCTAGGCGCAAGAGTTTGTCCATTATCAGCAGAGACCGCAACCTGAAGCAGGCTATTCCAAATATGCGTAACTTGATTTTTAGAATACGCAGCAAGCGTGTTCAGTGTTGTGACACGATTACTGATGACAGCATAGTCAGAGAAATCGGGGTTGTAAGCTGTTGCTGGATATTGATTGTTGAGTCGGCTACTCAGAAATTGCGCGCCTATCTCTTGTCCGGGAGCCCATAGCTGACTTAGTTGTCCGGTAGCACTGTCTTTTACATATCCTGTCCTGTTGGTAGGCCAGCCTGCAGAGCAATATGCATTTGAGCGGACGGAGTTTGGCTGGCTTGGGCTGCAGGGATTGTTGTTGGCGACACTATTAAACCCAGTTGATAGCTCCTGACTGGCGCTGAACGAGTAACGCGTCTTATTTTCACCATCAATCGAGCCATAAATGCTGCCCTCAATAATGCTGGTGCCGTAGCTTCCATAGCCCGCAGAGCCCCCTGCTTGAAATGGACCACTTCCCTTTTTAGTAAAAATCTGAATTACGCCACCGATGGCCTCGGAGCCGTAAATACTACTTTGCGGCCCGAAAATAATTTCAATATGGTCAATCAGAGAGAGGGGTATTGCCGCCCATGCACTTGTACCGCTTAAGCTCGATTGAGTGCGGATACCATCAATTAAGACCAAGCTTTGACCGCCGCTAGTGCCCCTTAAAAATACGCTTGCATTTGAGCCGGCTCCACCCTGTGTCGATATTTCGACACCGCGCTGCCTTTGTAGTAACTCCACCAAGCTAGTTTGACCTGCTTGCGCAATCTCCTCGGCCCCAATATAAATGTTATCCGCTAGGACATCGCTTGCCTTGGTGGGCGTTCGTGTTGCGGTGACAATGATTGGGTTAAGGGGGTCGACCGTATTGGATACCGATACCGATGGTGTTTGCCCTACTGCACTTTGAAATGGAATGACGCTTGATAAAAGCGCTGCTAACAATGCGGATGTGCACTGTTTATTACTGAACTGCTGTTTCATGATGAACCTTCTGCCGTCGAATCACCAAGCCAACTTCCCCGTTAGCCGAGTCGAACAGAACTTCATGGGCGCGAGTCCAGAACGTCAATATGTACGGCACATGGAATCCATGCGAACGCTTCTATCGGCGCGCGAAGGATCCCCGTCCGCAAAATTCCACCTGTTTTGGCCGGTATCCGGGCTGGCAAATTTAAGAACTTGACCTTCCCATGCGATTGACGCGCACAGTGGCTATATCCAAGTTCTCCGTACCTCGCTACAAGGTACATTTGCTTACCGTTGCGGGGGCAGCACACGTTTAAATAGTGTTTCCCGTTTAACTTCATTGCAATGCAACAAAGCACCATAACCCTTCAATACTACTGCATTTAAGACCCTCAAATATTGGGGTTTTTACTAACTACGCCTACAATGGCAAAGTAAAAACAATAATAAATATGACAGTACTAGACAAACACACTGAAAAGAATCTGATTCGCTTGCAGTTGAGTCAGAACATCGTCTTGCAGCATTTAGATCAGGCAAGTATGGCTGAGCTCGAGCGCCATTTAGTGATCTCAGACCTTAAAAAATCGGAGATTTTGTTGCACCAAGGTGATCACCAAATGGAGCAGTATTTTGTGTTGGATGGCATTTTGAAACGCATCGTATCCAGCTCGGATGCAAAGGAAATGATCTTGCGCTTTACCATCGAAAAGGACATTGAAACCAGCTATGCTGCTTGGCGCCTTAAGAAATCAGCACCTTACAGCATTGCTTGCGTGACCAAGGCTAGGGTTGCGCGCCTACCCATGAAAAAATGGACTGAGTTTTTGGAGAGCCATCCCCCCCTTAAAGAGAGTTTTGAGTTTGAGGTAATGCGCCTCATGAGTGAAATCATGGCCCACACCATTACCTTGCATATGCTGGACGCACCCGGTCGCGTGGAGCGCTTTGTGCGTAAGTACGAGAGCCTATTTGGGCTTTTGCCAAAAAAAGAGCTGGCAGCCTATTTGAATTTGTCGCCTGAGACCCTAAGTCGCCTAAAAACAAAGCACAACGACCTATTTGTCTAGTTTTTAAGGATTTGAGTTTATTTCCAGCAGACTCTAAGCCTTGTTTTCATTGGAATTAAAGGGAAATTGACGCAAGTCAATGCTGATCCACACCCCCAAGCCTAAGATGCACCCACCTAAATGCAGTTTGTTCATTTCCTGGGTTTAGGTGCATTTTTAACTGGAGATACAAGACACAAGCTAAATTGCCTTGCCAACGGAGCGAAGCAATCTAACCAATACAACTTTTATGACAAACGACAATCAAAACCACGAACTCACCGACGGATTCCATCTTGTTATCGATGCCCTCAAGGCCAATGACATTGACACCATTTATGGTTTAGTGGGGATTCCCATTACGGACTTATGCCGCTTGGCGCAGGCTGAAGGTATGCGTTTCATTGGTTTCCGCCATGAGCAGCACGCAGGAAATGCCGCAGCCATTGCCGGTTACATGACGCAAAAGCCTGGCATCTGCATGACGGTTTCCGCACCTGGTTTTTTGAATGGTTTAACTGCCTTAGCCAATGCAACGGTGAACTGCTTCCCAATGATTCTGATCAGCGGCTCAAGCGAGCGCGAGATCGTTGACTTGCAGCAGGGCGATTACGAAGAGATGGATCAGCTCAATGCAGCTAAGCCATACGCAAAAGCAGCTTACCGTATTAATCATGCGGAAGACATTGGTATTGGTATTGCGCGCGCGATTCGTGCCGCGGTATCTGGCCGTCCTGGCGGCGTGTACTTGGACTTGCCAGCACAACTTTTATCGCAGACTTTGTCGGTAGCCGATGCCAAGAAATCCATCTTCAAAGTAATCGACCCAGTACCCCGTCAGATTCCAGCAGCCGATGCAGTAGCCCGTGCATTAAGCGTGCTCAAGGATGCTAAACGCCCATTAATTCTGCTGGGTAAAGGCGCTGCATATGCGCAGGCTGATGCAGACATCAAAGCCCTGATTGAAAAATCCGGCATTCCATATTTACCAATGTCGATGGCAAAAGGTTTGTTACCAGATGATCATCCGCAAACTGCGTCCCCAGCCCGCTCATTTGTTTTAGCAGAGGCTGATACAGTCTTATTAATTGGCGCCCGCCTGAATTGGTTGCTTGCCCACGGTAAGGGCAAGACTTGGGGCAAGGAGCCTAAGAAATTTATCCAGATCGATATTCAGGCAAACGAAGTTGATAGCAACGTACAAATTGCCGCACCATTGATTGGTGATATTGGTTCATGCGTTGGTGAACTCTTGAAAGGCATTGCTTCTGTTCCCAAACCAAGCGCTGAATGGATTGCAGCAATCAACGAGAAAAAAGACAAGAACATGGCGAAGATGGCAGAAACACTTGCCAAAGATGCTGTGCCAATGAACTTCCATGGTGCATTGCGCGTGATTCGCGATGTTGTGAAGAAAAATCCCGATATCAACCTTGTTAACGAAGGCGCTAATACGCTCGACTTTTGCCGTGCCATTGTGAATATGTACAAGCCACGTAAGCGTTTTGACTCCGGTACATGGGGCATTATGGGTATTGGTATGGGCTATTCGATTGGCGCAGCGGTTACCAGCGGTTTGCC
>CANHMJ010000062.1 GCA_947461805.1 Burkholderiaceae bacterium | reverse complement strand
TGCATGCAAGAACTCAAGGCCCAGGAGCCCGATCTGGATGAGGCAATGATGCGCCCAAGCGGATTACTTGGGTTTTTTCACTGTGCCGAAAAAAAAGGCTATAGCGGCTGTGGCATCTATACCCCGCACCAACCGGATGACATCATTTACGGTTTTGGTAATGCCGAGTTTGATGCGGAAGGACGATATGTTGAAGCCCGCTATAAAACCCTCTCGGTTATCTCGGTGTATATGCCCTCAGGCTCAAGCTCGCCAGAGCGCCAGGAAGCCAAGTTTCGTTACCTTGAGGCATTTATGCCCCATCTGATTGAACTCAAGCGCAGCGGCCGCGAAATCGTCCTATGCGGGGATGTCAATATCGCGCACCATGAGGTGGATTTAAAGAACTGGAAAGGCAATCTAAAGAACTCCGGATTTTTGCCGGAAGAGCGTGCCTGGTTAACGCGCCTCTTTGTCGAAATTGGGTATGTCGACGTTTACCGCAAACTCGAACCCGATACAACCGATGCGTGCTACACCTGGTGGAGTCAACGTGGTCAAGCCTACGCCAAGAACGTCGGGTGGCGAATCGATTACCAGATTGCAACTGCGAAGATTGCGGCCTCAGCCAAAGCGACTTCCATCTATAAGCAAGAACGCTTCTCCGATCATGCGCCCTTAGTCGTCGACTATGACTGGACGATTTAGTCGATAGAGATCGTCGCCGATTCCTGTTTTTTGAATTGCACTAGGTTGAAATGAATCACCAGCCAGATCAGTAAGAGCACCGGCACACCAATAATGGCCGTGCTAATAAAAAAGGCTTGGTATCCAAAGGCGTCAACAAAGACTCCAGAAAATCCTGCCAACCACTTTGGTGCCAACAGCATCATGGAGCTAAATAAGGCGTATTGCGTTGCTGAATACTGAATGTTCGTCAATGAAGATAAAAATGCAATAAAGGCTGCAGTCGCAATTCCAGAACTGAGGTTGTCTGCGGAAATAACCCAAACCAATCCGGTCAAATCATGGCCTTGCGTTGCCAGCCATGCAAATAGTAGATTGCTGATGGCGGACAAGGCCGCCCCTAAAAACAAAATGCGCATTACCCCGAACCGTAATGCCAATACGCCACCAATAAAGGCGCCGAGTAAAGTCATGATGACTCCAAATACTTTACTGACTGCGGCCACTTCATCTTTGGTATAGCCCATATCAACATAAAATGGATTTGCCATAATCCCCATCACAATGTCACTAATTCGATAGATCGCGATCAACCCTAATATCGCAATAGCATGCCATCCATAGCGGGTAATGAATTCAGAAAAAGGTTCAATGAGCGTTTGATGCAGCCATGCTTTTGCATTTCTGGCCTTGGCTAACTCGATGCGCTTCGGCTCCTTACTCAAGAGGGTTGTCAGAACACCAACGGCAATCGAACAGGCCATCACTACATAAGCAAATTGCCATGCGCTGGCATCGTATCCTGCGCCAGACTCAACCCGTGCCGCTAGCCAGAGTACTCCTGCGCCCGACCAAATCAAAGCGAGGCGATACCCCGTTTGGTAGGTTGCAGCCAGTGCAGCCTGCCGATCACTGTCGGCCGACTCAATCCGAAATGCATCTAGAGCAATGTCTTGCGTTGCCGAGCCAAATGCAACCAGTAATGCACACCAGACCATCGGGGTAATCGCGACCTTAGGGTCTAGGCTGGCCATGCCCAATAAACCAAGAACAATGATGGCTTGGGCGCAAATTAACCAACTGCGACGCCGCCCCAGTAGTCGACCTAAAAACGGAATGGGTAACCGATCAACTAAAGGCGCCCACAACCACTTGCCCGCATAAATTAGGCCGATCCAGGTTAGGTAACCAATGGTGCTGCGATCAATGCCAGCCTCTCGCAACCAAAAACTCAGGGTGCCTAGAATGAGTAGAAGCGGAAGTCCCGCGGAAAAACCCAAGAACAGCATCCGCAGGCAAGGCCATTCCAGGTAAACCCGAAAATCACTTGCCCAAGAACGAATTGAATTAAGCGCCACGAATGCGATAAATGGCTAAGCTGCCAAATAAATTTGCAGCCCACGTGATTGGCCTACCTTCGTGCAAAACAACGCGATCCAAAATATCCAATCCCAGTTGGTGTGCAAGCCCCTCAAAATCAGCAATGGTTAGAACGCGTACATTGGGGGTATCAAACCAAGCGTAAGGCAGCGACTTTGATACGGGCATATGGCCCATCGCAACTGCGAGGCGATGCGACCAATGGCCGAAGTTAGGGAAGGAGATGACGCACTCTTTTCCGACGCGAACAATTTCAGAAAGAATTTTCTCGGTCTGGTGAATTGTTTGTACGGTTTGCGATAAAACAACCGTATCAAAACTTTTATCCTCAAAGAGGGCCAAGCCCCCTTCTAAGTCTTGCTGAATCACATTGATCCCTTTTTGTACGCAGGCCAATACCCTCTGATCATCAATCTCAACGCCGTAGGCATGCACCGGTTTTTGGGTTTGCAAAAAAGCCAGAAAGCTTCCGTCCCCACAGCCCAAGTCGAGAACTTGGCTTTGCGGCGTAACCCAATTGGCAATCGCGGCAAAATCAGCGCGCATCATGGGAAGGCCTCCGCAATTTTTTTGAAATAAGCACGTACTAAATTATGGTACCGAGCGTCATCTAGCAAAAATGCATCGTGGCCATGTGGCGCATCAATCTCGGCATACGAAACCTCACGCTTATTGCTGAGCAAAGCCTCGACAATTTCCCTGCTACGATTTGGCGGAAAGCGCCAATCGGTCGAAAAACTGACAATTAGAAACTGGGACTGAACTTCAGCCAGGGCACGACTCAAGCTGCCGCCATAGCGCCGTGCAGGATCAAAATAATCCAACGCGCGCGTGATCAGAAGATAGGTATTGGCATCAAAGTAACTCGAAAACTTATCCCCTTGATACCGCAAATAACTTTCAACCTCAAACTCCACGTCAAAACTAAATCGGTACTCATCGGATGCACCGGCAGGGCGCTGCAACTCCCGCCCAAACTTTTCAGCCATGTCGTCATCCGACAAATAGGTAATGTGACCAACCATGCGAGCCAGGCGTAAGCCACTCTTTGGCACTACGCCGTGGGCGTAGTAATTGCCGCCATGAAAATCAGGGTCCGACAAAATCGCATTGCGTGCCACTTCATTAAAAGCAATATTTTGAGCGCTCAACTTGGGTGTCGACGCAATTACGATGCAGTGTGCTATGCGCTTGGGAAACTGAATCGCCCATGCCATTGCCTGCATACCGCCTAAGCTGCCGCCCATCACGGCAGCAAAGCGGCGAATACCTAATTTATCGGCTAGTCTGGCTTGCGTATTGACCCAATCCTCCACCGTCACTACCGGGAAATCAGCCCCATAGGGCTTGTTGGTTTCGGGGTTCAGGCTCATGGGACCCGTTGAGCCAAAGCAGGAGCCCAAATTATTGACGCCAATCACAAAAAAACGATTGGTATCGACCGGCTTTCCTGGACCAATCATATTGTCCCACCAGCCGATGTCGGATGGCTTATCCGGATCGGGCCCAGCTACGTGATGCGATGCATTAAGAGCATGGCAAATCAGTATGGCATTGCTCTTATCGCTATTGAGCTTGCCATAGGTTTCAATAACTAGGTTGTAATTACTGAGAATCGCTCCACTTTGTAAGGGGAGTGATTCTGCAAAATGGATGGTATTTCGTGAGAGATGGAGATCACTCATTCTGCAAGCAAGATACGAAGGCTAATCTCGGATGCCTCGGTTGGCAACTTTTTAAAACCGCTTCGGGCAAAACGATGCCAGCGTCCGAGCACAAAGCTCATTAATAGAGCGGCACGAATGGCAACGTCATCTTGGCCTGCATTTCCTGGCGCGCTTTGCGACTGGCTTATGCGCAAGGACTGCTTTAGGGATGCCTCTACTCGGTCGAGCACTTGGGAAATACGGTCTTGCAGGCGATCGTCTTCTTGTAGCAAGGCATCGCCCAACAAGACCCGCGTCATGCCTGGGTTTTTTTCAGCAAATACCAAGAGCATTTGCAGAATTCCACGGGTCTGCGCTAAACCTGACTCTTCTTTTTGATTGATCTGGTTAATTAAACCAAACACGGTCTGCTCGATAAAGGCGATGAGGCCCTCAAACATCTGCGCCTTGCTTGCAAAGTGGCGATAAAGCGCAGCCTCAGAAACATCAATTTTGGCTGCCAGTGCAGCGGTGGTTACACGCTCACCCCGCGGGTTTTGCAGCATCTCCGCCAATACTTGCAAAATCTGTAAACGACGCTCGCCCGGACGTGGCCGCTTACGCGACTTTTCTTCTGCTGGCGCCTCTGCGCTCACATCGTCGTTGGGTGATTTTGTGTTCATGACTATTTAATGTACCACTTACCTAGAACGAATCATCGTGCCGAACGCCTGCTCAGTCAGAATTTCCAACAGAAGGGAATGTTCGATTCGGCCATCAATAATATGCACTGAGTTAACGCCACTTTTAGCAGCATCTAAAGCAGATGAAATCTTAGGTAGCATGCCGCCTGAAATAGTCCCATCTGCAAATAAAGCATCGATTTCACGGGCAGTCAAATCTGTTAATAAATTCCCGCTTTTGTCCATTACGCCCGGGATGTTGGTCATCATCACCAACTTTTCTGCGCCTAGTATTTCTGCCATCTTGCCAGCCACTAAATCGGCATTGATATTGAATGCTTGACCCTGTGCACTAAAACCAATGGGTGATATCACTGGAATAAAGGCATCATCTTGCAGCGCCTTTACAACGGCTGGATTGATGGCTTCGATTTCGCCCACAAATCCCAAATCGATGGTTGCGCCTGCCTTTTTTTCGTCCGCAACCAGCATCTTGCGCGCATGAATCAAGCCGCCATCCTTGCCGGTTAAGCCTACCGCCTGACCGCCAAAGTGATTAATCAACATCACAATGTCTTGCTGTACTTCGCCGCCCAGAACCCACTCCACTACTTCCATGGTTTCTTCATCGGTCACGCGCATACCCTGAATAAAGGTACCCGTCTTACCAATCTTTTTTAGCGCCTCATCAATCTGTGGCCCACCGCCATGCACGACTACTGGATTCATGCCAACTAGCTTCAGCAAGATAACGTCGCGCGCAAAACTTTCTTTCAGTCGCTCTTCCACCATTGCGTTACCGCCGTACTTAATTACGATGGTCTTACCGTGGTACTGACGGATGTACGGCAGAGCTTCTGCCAATATTTCCGCTTTCAATAAGGGGGAAATATCCGCAATCGTTGGCATTGGTTTAATCATTCTGAAATGAAGGCGCTAAATGTGTTGGTAGAAGTTAATCGCCGAATAGTTTTTGACGTAGCTCACGGCGCTCTTGGGCCTCAAGCGATAAGTTGGCAGTAGGGCGCGCAATTAAGCGGGACAGGCCAATCGGCTCACCGGTCTCTTCGCACCAACCATACTCTCCCGAATCTATACGTGCCAATGCTTGCTCGACTTTTTTGAGCAACTTGCGCTCACGATCGCGGGTGCGCAATTCCAGCGCATGCTCCTCTTCGATCGTCGCTCGATCGGCTGGATCCGGAACCAAAATGTTCTCACGCAAGTGCTCGGTTGTTTCTGAAGCGTTCTTGAGTAGGTCGTCTTTCAAGGTCACCAACTTTAAGCGAAAGAATGCGAGCTGGGCTTTACTCATATAGTCTTTTTCAGACATTTTGAGTAATTCCGCATCGGTCAATGGAACCGCTTTTGAGGATGCCGTCGATTTGCCAGCAGTTTTCGTGCTAGCGCCCACTGCTGCCTTGGGACTCTTCGAGCTGGGTGTTTTTACCGTCATGTCATTCTTTCCATGGATTTGAAGCACTATTGCCCCATTCTGCCAAAGTTTTGCTGCTATCTAATACTGTTTTACTGCCAATTTGTTACAACAAGCGCAATCAGCCCTGTGGCGGCGGATTGTACTACGCCAAACACCCTTCCAGTCCAGCCATTAGGGTATCTTTGGGTAAATCAATGCCAATAAAGACCATTCGGGTTTGTTTGGTCTCTGCGCCCCAAAGACCCGCCATATCACTGCCCATCATTTGATGTACCCCCTGAAACACCACTTTTCGATTGCTGCCTTTTACGTACAGAACCCCTTTGTAGCGCAGCATCTTCTCGCCAAAGACCTCCAAAATACCCCCCAAGAAGTCTTCCAACTTATTGTGGTCAAAGGGGCGATCGCTCCTGAATACGAACGACTGAATTCGGTCGGTATGACCATGGTGCCCATGGTGTTGGTGTGCGTCATGGCTGTGATCATGTCCGCAGGTGGCGTGATCATGGTCGTGACTATGGTCGTGCCCGCAATCATCGTGATTGTGGTCTTCCTGTTCCAAAAAGTGTGGGTCAATGTCTAACTTTGCATTGAGATTGAACCCCTTTAGATCGAGGACCTCATTGAGCGGCACTACCCCCTTGGTAATCGCCTTAATTGGCGCGCGCGGATTCATGTGCATCAGTCGTTCGCGCAGGGATGCGACCTCGGCGTCCGTTACGAGATCCGTCTTGGTAATAAATATTTGGTCTGCAAAGCCAACTTGGCGCTGTGCTTCCTCGTGCTCGCTGAGTTGCTGCTGACCATGCTTGGCATCCACCAACGTAACAATCGCATCGAGTACATAGTGATCCGCTACGTCGTCGTCCATAAAAAAGGTTTGGGCCACTGGACCGGGATTAGCAACCCCCGTGGTTTCGATCACAACCCGCTCAAACTGAATTTTCTTGTCACGGCGCTGCTCCCATAACTGATTCAGGGCCTCCACTAAATCGCCACGAATCGTGCAGCAAATGCAGCCATTGCTCATTTGCACAATTTGTTCTTGGCTTTCTTGAACCAAAATATCGTTATCGATGTTCTCTTCGCCAAATTCGTTTTCAATCACCGCAATTTTTTTGCCGTGTTGCGCCGTCAAGATATGCTTCAAGAGAGTGGTTTTGCCGCTTCCCAGGAAGCCGGTCAGAATGGTGACGGGAATTAATGCCATGATCGTGTTGCTTTCGCTATGTCGTATGCCGTTGTAAAAAAGTTGATTTGCGCAAGTTAATGGTGACTAACCCATCATCTTACCGAGTTCCGCTAGCCTATTGGCTTGGATTTACTTTACCTGCCCCACCTTGGCGCGAGGATGTGCTAAATCATAGGCTTGCGCGAGGTGTTGAAAATCCAAAGCAGTATAAATTTGGGTGCTGGCAATGCTGGCATGCCCCAGCATTTCCTGAACCGCCCGAAGATCATGGGATGACTGTAGAACGTGGCTAGCAAAGCTATGCCGCATCATGTGCGGGTGGACATGGGTTGGTAGGCCGGCGCGGATCGCTAAGCTGCGCAAGCGTGCCTGAACGGTTCTGGGCGATAGGCGCCTGTTGCTACCACTCAAAAACAATGCTGGCGAAGCCTGAGCAGGGTACAGCTGTTGTCGTACCTCGAGCCACGCCCTCAGCGAGGCCATCGCAGCTGTTCCAACTGGAACGCTCCTGCGCTTGCCCCCTTTTCCTAAGACCGTTACCTCGGCTGAATCCCAATCCAACCAACCCGCAGACTCATAGGTACGATCCTGACTAGGGGCCGCATCAATCCCCAAAAGCTCTGATAAGCGCAAGCCCGATGAATACAGCAATTCAATAATGGCGGCGTCGCGGACTGTTTCTAGGCCCGGATTGGCCTTGGCCTCCACGATCGCTTGATTGATTAATGCAAGCGCTTGCTCAACAGATAAAGCCTTAGGCAGTGCGCGGGTCCGCTTCGGCGCCTTTACATCGTCTACGGGATTTGCTTTTAAAGTGGACTGATCCTGCTTTTGGGATAACCAATCGTACCAACCCCGCCATGCCGATAAAGTACGTGCAATGGTCCTGGGTGATCTGCCTTTGGAGTGCAAGCGGCCTGCCCAGCGACGAATATGGCCATTCGTAACTGCAGTCAAATCTAAACTGTCCTCATGAGCAGACTGTTGCAACTCAGATAAATC
>CANHMJ010000061.1 GCA_947461805.1 Burkholderiaceae bacterium | reverse complement strand
GTGGTGTTCAGTGCCTCCCTGGAATGGCATCCCTTGTAATCTGTAATCGCTCCAGTGGTGTCGTAGCGCTGATTTATCTGCGACGCAAGTAGTAACGCACCCGGCATTCATGTGAATGCAGTGTGGATTAAATTGGAGAAGATCAGAATGACCATGTTTAAAAAAGTAGTGAAAAGTTTTCAATGGGGCAATCACCAGGTAACCATGGAAACGGGCGAAATCGCGCGTCAGTCCGGTGGTGCTGTAATTGTGAACGTCGACGATACCGTTGTAATGGGTACCGTGGTAGCGGCTCGCTCTGCTAAGGCAGGACAAAACTTCTTTCCATTAACAGTGGATTACATTGAGAAGACCTATGCTGCTGGCAAGATCCCTGGTGGCTTCTTTCGCCGTGAAGGCCGCCCATCCGAAGGTGAGACCTTAACATCACGCTTGATTGACCGTCCACTGCGTCCTTTGTTTCCAGAAGGCTTTCTCAACGAAGTGCAGGTTGTGATTCACGTACTGTCGATTAACCCCGACGTGCCTGCCGATATTCCTGCATTGATTGCAGCATCGGCTGCTTTGGCAGTATCCGGTATTCCATTTAACGGTCCGGTTGGCGCGGCTCGCGTCGGTTACCGTGATGGCCAGTACTTGCTGAACCCAACCCGTTCTGAGCAGTTAACGAGTCAGTTGGATTTAATTGTTGCTGGTACCCAAGCTGCCGTATTAATGGTCGAATCAGAGGCGCAGCAATTACCTGAAGACATCATGCTTGGTGCCGTTGTATATGGCCATGAGCAAATGCAGACCGCCATCAATGCGATTCAAGATTTAGTGCGCGATGCCGGTAAACCCGAGTGGGACTGGACTGCTGCACCAAAAGATGAGCCTTTGATTGCGAAGGTAACCGCATTAGCCGATGCACCATTGCGCGAGGCGTATCAACTGCGTCAAAAACAAGCTCGCTCGGACAAGTTAAAAGCCATTACGAAAGAGGTCATGGCAAAACTGGCTGCCGATGGCGCAGTCGATGAGGTTGCGGTTGGCAATATTTTGTTTGATATCGAAGCCAAGATTGTGCGTAGCCAAATTTTGAATGGCGAACCACGGATTGATGGCCGCGATACGCGCACCGTACGTCCGATTGAAATTCGCAATGGCGTATTGCCACGTACCCACGGCTCTGCCTTGTTTACCCGCGGCGAGACTCAGGCTTTGGTTATTGCCACTTTGGGCACTGCACGCGACGAGCAAATCATTGATGCGCTCGAAGGCGAGTACCGCGATCGCTTCATGTTCCACTACAACATGCCTCCGTTTGCCACTGGCGAAACGGGTCGTGTTGGTACACCTAAGCGCCGTGAAATCGGCCATGGTCGTTTAGCCAAGCGTGCCTTGATTCCAGTCCTGCCAAGCCCAGAAGATTTTGCTTACAGCATTCGGGTTGTTTCTGAGATTACGGAGTCCAACGGCTCTTCATCCATGGCCTCGGTTTGCGGCGGCTGCTTAGCTCTGATGGATGCAGGCGTACCCGTGAAGGCACACGTTGCCGGTGTAGCAATGGGTCTGATTTTGGACGGCAACCGCTTTGCGGTGTTGACTGACATCTTAGGCGACGAAGATCACCTCGGCGATATGGACTTTAAGGTTGCCGGAACGGCAAGCGGTATTACTGCGCTGCAGATGGACATTAAAGTACAAGGCATCACTAAAGAAATTATGCAAGTGGCATTGGCACAAGCCAAAGAAGGTCGTCTGCACATTTTGAGTGAAATGCAATCGGCCATGGGCACGATCCGCACTGAATTGTCCGAGCATGCACCTCGCATGGTGTCGTTCAAGATTCATCCCGATAAGATTCGTGAAGTGATTGGCAAGGGTGGTGCAACGATCCAGGCCTTGACGAAAGAAACCGGTTGCAGCATCGACATTAAAGATGACGGTACTGTCACAATCGCATCGACTAGTGCAGAAGGCATGGCAGAAGCCAAGGCCCGCATCGAAGGCATTACTGCTGAAGCCGAAGTGGGCAAGATTTACGAAGGACCCGTAGTCAAATTACTTGAGTTCGGCGCCTTGGTTAATATTCTTCCTGGCAAAGACGGCCTATTGCACATCTCTGAGATTTCCAATGAGCGTGTAAAAGAAGTTAAAGACTTCCTGCAAGAGGGCCAAGTGGTGCGCGTGAAGTTATTGGCTGCGGATGAGCGTGGTCGTTTACGCCTCTCGCTCAAAGCAGCGATGGCAGAAGAGGGCGGTACGATTGCTCCTTTAGCCGGTGCAGCAGAGTCATCCACTCAAGAACAAGCCTAAGCCTTTATTGGTGCTTTTTAAATAGGAACTGTGCGATGCGCGTTGTTGAAATTCGTGAATTTGGTGCCCCTGAGGTATTGATGCCTACGACTCGCCCAGATCCTGCTCTACCCAGTGCAGGATCGGGTGAAATTTTGATTAAAGTCCTGGCGGCCGGAATTAATCGCCCCGATGTGTTGCAACGCAAAGGGCATTACCCGGTTCCCGCTGGCGCATCGGATATTCCTGGACTCGAAGTTGCTGGCGAAATCATTGGCGGCGATCTGACGCATGCTGATAATCAATTTGGACTCAAGGTAGGCGATAAAGTCTGTGCCCTTGTGCAGGGCGGCGGCTATGCCGAACTCTGCCTTGCTCCAGTTGCACAATGCCTGCCTTACCCCACCGGTTTTACAGATTTAGAAGCGGCCTCCTTGCCAGAAACGTTCTTTACCGTTTGGAGCAACGTCTTCATGCGGGGCGAACTTGCCGCAGGAGAAACATTGCTGGTTCAGGGCGGCTCAAGCGGCATTGGCGTAACTGCAATTTTGATTGCGAAAGCCCTAGGTCACCGTGTTTTTGTGACGGCCGGTACCGATGAAAAATGTGCAGCCTGCATCCAACTTGGCGCAGATCTGGCCATCAATTACAAAACCCAAGACTTTGTGGAAGAAATCAAGAAGGCCACAGACGGCAAGGGTGTGAACGTCATCCTGGATATGGTCACTGGGACGTATTTGCAGCGTGAGATTGACTGTTTGGCTGATGACGGCCGAATTGTGATCATCGCCATCATGGGTGGCTCCAAATCAGAGGTGAATACTGGGCAAATCTTACGCCGGCGTTTAACGATTACAGGCTCCACCCTGCGTCCAAGGCCCGTTTCCTTTAAGCGCGAAATTGCGAAACACCTATTTGAGCGGGTTTGGCCGATCATGAATCAAGGCTCCTTGAAACCGGTGATTTATAAAACGTATAGCCTCGATCAGGCTTTCGAGGCGCATCGCTTAATGGAATCAAGCGAGCACGTTGGCAAAATTGTTTTAACGGTTTGACATAGGCTTAGCTAAAGCATGCGTCCGATAACGGTGATTGGTAACTGGAAAATGCACGGCAGCAAAGCCGCCTGCCGCCACTGGATTGACACAGTCTGTGCGGAAATGGAAAAAGGCATGCCAGCTGGTCGCCGTTTTGGTTTATGTCCACCTTACCCTTATTTATCCGACTGTAGCCAGAGAATTGCGGCATGCTCTTCCGCAACGCTTGCGCTGGGTGCGCAAGATGTCTCCGCCGAAATGGGTGGCGCCTTTACGGGTGAGGTAAGTGCGGCCATGCTCCACGAATTTGGTTGTAAATACGTTTTAGTTGGGCATTCTGAGCGCCGCGACCGGTTCAATGAATCCGATCGATTGATCGCGGAGAAAGCGCTACAAGCACTGGATCAGGGCTTAACCCCGGTAATCTGCGTGGGCGAAACTGCCGATGAGCGTAACTCAGGCAGAGCAGTTGAGGTAGTCAGGACTCAGGTTGCACGGCAAATTTCTATTTTGCAAGACCGCTTAGTGGATTCCTTACTCGCCTATGAGCCAGTTTGGGCGATTGGAACTGGCAAAGTGGCAAGCGCCCAAATTGCGCAAGACATGCACCGCGAGATTCGCCTGCAATTGACAGAATTCAATGCAGATGTTGCATCTCATATTGGTATTTTGTATGGCGGCAGTGTGAAGTTTGACAATGCGGTAGAGCTATTTGGTATGCCGGACATCGATGGCGGGTTGATAGGCGGCGCTTCCTTAGATCCGCAGGAATTCTTGGCTATTTGCCGAGCATAAATTTTTAATTGGAGATAAACCATGGAATGGTTAAAAACAGCGTTGATGGTAGTGCAAGTGGGTTCTGCCCTGGCAATCATCTTATTGGTTCTATTGCAGCAAGGTAAAGGCGCTGATATGGGCGCTGCCTTCGGCTCGGGCGCTTCTGGAAGTGTCTTTGGTGCCAGCGGCTCGGCTAACTTCTTATCCCGCGCTACCGCAGTACTGGCTTTTGTTTTCTTTGCGGCGACGATTGCGATTACGTGGATTGGTAATCAAAAGCCAGCCGATGCAGGCGTTTTGTCGGGTACTACTGCGCCAGCGGCAACCGGAGCGAATCCGCCTGCGGCCCCGGCCCAAGATCCATCGAAACCCGCAGTACCAAAATAGAAAAATACAGCTACAAAAAATGGCGAAATGACATCATTTTTTGTAGGAATTAAGCGCAGTACTGGCAGTCCTCTTGCAGTAGAATTGATGGGTTTTACGAATGCCGACGTGGTGAAATTGGTAGACACGCTATCTTGAGGGGGTAGTGGCTTAGGCTGTGCGAGTTCGAGTCTCGCCGTCGGCACCAGTTCGTAACTGATTTGTTCTAAGTCAATTTTTATATTTGACTTTTAGTCCATAATCAGGCGTGTTTATTGGGATATTTTTAGAGTTAATTTAGGACTTAAAACTGCCTTCAGATTAGGATTGCTTTGGACCTCGCTAATTACTTCCCCATCTTGCTTTTCATTCTTGTCGGCATTGCCGTCGGAATTGTGCCGATGTTTTTGGGTAAGGTCTTGGCGCCATCCCGTCCCGATGCAGAAAAACTCTCTTCTTACGAGTGCGGCTTTGAGGCATTTGAAGACGCTCGCATGAAATTCGATGTGCGCTATTACTTAGTTGCCATCCTCTTTATTTTGTTTGACCTGGAAACGGCCTTTTTGTTCCCTTGGGGTGTTGCTTTGCGCGACATCGGTTGGGAAGGCTACGCATCCATGGTGGTATTCCTATTTGTATTCATCGTGGGATTCGTCTACATCTGGAAAAAGGGCGCTCTCGACTGGGAGTGATCGTTATGGCACTAGAAGGCGTACTCAAAGAAGGATTTATTACTACCTCAGCGGATCAGTTGATTAACTGGACCCGCACGGGATCGTTATGGCCGATGACCTTTGGGTTGGCGTGCTGTGCAGTGGAGATGATGCATGCGGGCGCTGCGCGTTATGACTTGGATCGCTTCGGCGTAGTCTTTCGTCCCTCACCGCGTCAGTCGGATCTGATGATTGTAGCGGGCACCCTCTGCAACAAAATGGCCCCAGCCTTGCGTAAGGTGTACGACCAAATGCCCGAACCCCGCTGGGTGATTTCGATGGGCTCGTGTGCCAATGGTGGCGGCTATTATCACTACTCCTATTCTGTGGTGCGCGGTTGTGATCGCATCGTACCGGTTGATATTTATGTACCGGGCTGTCCACCAACTGCAGAAGCGCTGATCTACGGCATTATTCAACTGCAAGCCAAAATTGGCCGCACCAGCACCATTGCGCGGAAGGCATAAGGAATGTCTGATCGCCTGAATCAATTACAGTCCCACGTCGAGCGCGCTCTTGGCGGACGGGTGCAGTCGATCACATTAGCTTTAAACGAGTTAACGGTAGTGTTGCGCGCAGATACGTATCTCGAGTCTGCTTTGATTTTGCGCGACGACCCGGCATTGGGCTTTGAGCAGCTGATTGATTTATGTGGCATTGATTACCAAGACTACCTTGATGGCAGCTATAGCGGTCCCCGTTTTGCGGTGGTGACCCATTTGTTGTCAGTTAAGCACAATCTGCGTTTACGTCTTCGGGTCTTTGCGCCAGACGATAGCTATCCCTTGGTTTCCTCACTCACTTCCGTGTGGAGTTCAGCCAATTGGTTTGAGCGCGAAGCATTTGACCTCTTTGGTATTTTGTTTGACGGGCATGCTGACTTGCGCCGCATCTTGACTGACTATGGATTTATTGGTCATCCCTTCCGCAAAGATTTTCCGATTTCAGGCAATGTTGAAATGCGCTACGATCCCGAGTTGCAGCGAGTTGTTTACCAGCCGGTCACGATTGAGGCCCGTGAGGTTACGCCGCGCGTGGTACGGGAAGAGCAATACGGAGGCCCCGTTTAATCATGGCCGAAATCAAAAATTACACCCTGAACTTCGGTCCCCAGCATCCAGCGGCTCACGGCGTGTTGCGCTTAGTGCTGGAGCTCGACGGCGAAGTCATTCAGCGCGCTGATCCACACATTGGTTTACTGCAT
Source organism: Burkholderiaceae bacterium (assembly GCA_947461805.1). Taxonomy (GTDB): domain Bacteria; phylum Pseudomonadota; class Gammaproteobacteria; order Burkholderiales; family Burkholderiaceae; genus Polynucleobacter. The sequence continues at coordinate 1,709 of CANHMJ010000061.1, read as the reverse complement.
CGCGCGACTGAAAAACTCGCCGAGACTCGCACCTGGATTCAGAGTGTGCCGTACATGGATCGCCTCGATTATGTCTCGATGATGGTGAACGAGCATGCCTATGTGATGGCAATTGAAAAGTTACTTAACGTCGAAGTGCCGCTGCGTGCGCAATACATCCGCGTGATGTATGACGAATTAACGCGTTTACTCAACCACTTATTGTGGATTGGTTGCCACGGCTTAGACGTCGGTGCAATGGCAGTCTTCTTGTACGCTTTCCGCGATCGTGAAGATATTTTTGATATGTACGAAGCCGTTTCGGGTGCGCGGATGCATGCGGCCTATTACCGTCCGGGCGGTGTATACCGTGACCTGCCAGAGCGCATGCCGCAGTTTGCAGAGTCGAAGACTCGCAGTAGCAGTGCCCTCAAGCGTTTAAACGAAGATCGTAGCGGTTCCTTGCTTGATTTCATTGAGGCGTTTACACAGCGCTTCCCCGGAAACGTTGATGAGTACTGCAATTTGTTAACGGATAACCGCATTTGGAAGCAGCGTCTCGTGGGTATTGGCGTTGTGTCACCTGAGCGCGCCTTGCAACTGGGCTTTACCGGACCCATGCTGCGTGGTTCTGGTGTGGAGTGGGATTTACGGAAGAAGCAACCCTATGAGGTCTACGACCGATTGAACTTTGAGATTCCGGTTGGCGTCAATGGCGATTCCTACGATCGGTATTTGATCCGCATGGAAGAGATGCGCCAATCCAATCGCATTGTGCAGCAGTGCATTGCGTGGCTGCGTGCGAATCCTGGCCCGGTGATGAGCGATAACCACAAGGTATCGCCGCCAGCACGTGTGGATATGAAAACCAATATGGAAGAGTTGATTCATCACTTCAAACTCTTTACCGAAGGCATTCATGTTCCTGCTGGAGAGGCTTACGCATCAGTGGAGCACCCCAAGGGTGAGTTTGGCATCTATGCCGTATCCGATGGCGCCAATAAACCATATCGCTTGAAAATCCGTGCCCCTGGTTTTGTGCATCTGGCAGCGCTCGATGAAATGGCCCGCGGACACATGATTGCTGACGCGGTAACGATTATTGGTACGCAAGACATTGTGTTCGGCGAGATTGATCGCTAATGGCTCAGGTATCCAGGACTATTGAATGACACGCACCCCAACCATGCAACTCTCTGCACAGACGCGCGCCGATATGGAACGCAATATTGCGAAGTATCCCGCTGACCAAAAGCAATCCGCCGTCATGGCGTGTCTGATTGCGGCCCAAACGGAAGTGGGTTGGGTATCGCCTGATGTTATTTCCGAAGTTGCGTCGCTGTTGGGGATGACTACCATTGCCGTAGACGAAGTCGCTACTTTCTACAATATGTATGACACCAAGCCAATTGGGCGGCACAAAATTGTGGTCTGCACCAATTTGCCGTGCCAACTCAGCAATGGTGAGCGCGCGGCCAACTATTTAAAGCAGCAATTGGGTATTGGTTTTAATGAGACAACGCCGTGTGGCACATTTACCTTAAAAGAGGGTGAGTGTATGGGTGCCTGCGGCGACTCCCCGGTGATGCTCGTGAACAATAAAACCATGTGCAGCTTTATGAGTAATGAAAAAATTGATGCGCTCTTAAATGAGTTGCGCACTTCGGCAAAAGGGCTACCAGCATGACCAGTCTCCATAGTCGTCACATCAAACCTTTAATTTTGGCTGG
>CANHMJ010000060.1 GCA_947461805.1 Burkholderiaceae bacterium | reverse complement strand
TTTCAGAATCCATGTTTACGCGTTTCACGCCATCCGCAATGGAAGGTACTTGGCGGGGAAAATCTTATGGCTAAGCAATGAGTAGCGAACGTGTAGTCGTTGTTGGGGGCGGCATTGGCGGTTTATGCGCCTGCCTTGAGCTTACCCAACTTGGCTTTGATGTTACCCTGCTTGAAAAAGAACAAGCAATTGGCGGGAAGATTCGCCAAGTGGCAGTCGGGGCTAGTGATGATATTGGATTAGTGGATTCGGGACCAACAGTGTTTACGATGCGCTGGGTGTTTGAGCAGCTCTTTGAGGCCTGCGGTGAGTCATTCTCCGCGCATGTACAAACCGATCCATTGACCATCTTAGCGCGGCATACCTGGGGCGAACAGTATCTCGATTTATTTGCCGATCGCCAGCAAAGTGCAGACGCCATTGCTGCATTTTCTAGTCCAGCAGAAGCAAAAGCATTTTTAGAGTTCTGCGCGATGGCTAAGAAGGTATATGAGGTCCTCGAGAAGCCCTTTATTCAATCGGCGAGACCATCGATGGCAGGCATGATGGGGTCACTGGGCATCATGCAATCTATGCCGCTGATGGCGATCGGACCCTTTAGTGATCTCTGGACTTCGCTGGGAAAATACTTTAAGGACCCACGCCTACATCAACTTTTTGGTCGCTACGCTACCTACTGCGGCTCTTCCCCTTATTTAGCTCCGGCAACCTTAATGCTGATTGCCCAAGTTGAAATGGATGGGGTTTGGTCAGTGCGTGGCGGCATGGCTGAGATTCCAAAAGCAATCGGGCGCTTGGCAGAAAGCAAAGGCGCGCGGATTCGTACCAATGCATCAGTGCAAGCAATTCATCAAGAGCACTACCGCATTACATCGATTGAGCTGGCTGACGGAGAGCACATACCGGCAGACTACGTTGTCTTTAATGGCGATATCAATGCCCTGCGTCAAGGCTTACTCGGAGAATCTTTGCGATCGGCCATATCGAACCGCATTCCGACTAGCCGCTCACTTTCGGCATTGACTTGGTCGATGAAAGTCAAAACCAGCGGCTTCCCACTGGTACGCCACAACGTCTTTTTTAATCGCGATTACGCCAGCGAATTTAGTGCCATTTTTCAACACAAGGCCTACCCCAATCACCCTACCGTTTATGTCTGCGCTCAAGATCGAAGCGATAGCGGGGCTGCCTTAGAGCAAGAAGAGCGACTACTATGCCTTGTCAATGCGCCAGCGATTGGCGATCATGAAATTAACCAGAAGGAAATCGACCGATGCGAGCAAACCGCATTTACCCTACTCAAGCAATGTGGTCTGGAGTTACAGGAGGCCAGCCACTCAACTATCCGAACATCGCCAACGGAATTCAATCGATTGTTTCCGGGTCGCGGGGGAGCACTGTACGGTCAAGCAACCCATGGCTGGATGAGCTCGTTCCAGCGCTCCAATGCGCTGACGCAAATCGAGAATCTCTTTTTGGTGGGCGGCAGCGTCCATCCGGGCCCGGGAGTGCCAATGGCCGCTTTGTCCGGTCGACAGGCGGTCGCAGCGTTGATGGCGCGCCGCAATTCAATCAAGCGGTAGATCCTGGCAGTTACCTTTGGTGGTATATCGATGGACTTAGCGACGATGGCCAGCATGGGTTCAGCATCATTGCGTTTGTAGGCAGCGTCTTCTCACCCTACTATGCATGGGCCAATCGCTCTCAGCCAGCCGATGCCAATGACTATTGCGCGCTTAATGTGGCAATCTATAGCCCCGGTAATAAGCGCTGGACGATGACCGAGCGCGGAGGTAAATGGATTCACCGCGATCAGCATACCTTCCAGATTGGGCCTAGCGCGCTGCACTGGGATGGCAACTGCCTCACCATTAGCATTGCCGAACGTGCCATTCCATTTGGCCAAAAAGTCGCCGGCACGATCAAAGTCTATCCAGATCAGTTATTTCAGTTCACTACACCTTTGGATGATGCAGAAAAACACCGCTGGGGTCCGATTGCCCCATCCGCCCGCGTCGAGGTTAGCATGCAGCACCCCGCATTGCGTTGGCAAGGCCATGCCTACTTTGATTCAAACGAAGGAGACGAGGCGATTAGCGTACCGTTTACCGAATGGGATTGGTCACGTGCCTCTTTAAAAGACGGTAGCACTGCCGTCATTTACGATGTGCGCCAAAAGTCTGGGGTTGATCGGCTAATAGCACTGCGCTTTAAGCCCGATGGTAGTGTTGAGCCATTTGAGGCTCCAGCACGCCAAGCCCTAAAGAAAACCGGTTGGCGGATTCAGCGCCACATGCGCACCGACTCTAATACCGTAGCAAGCACAAGCAAACTGCTCGAAGATACGCCTTTTTATGCGCGTTCCATTTTGCAGTCGACTTTGCTCGGAGAAAAGGTGACGTCGATGCATGAAACGTTAAACGTACCTCGCCTTGTCGCAACGAGTACTCAGTTGATGTTGCCGTGGCGCATGCCACGCATACCGAGGATGTTTTCCTAAAGAGCTATACCGAAATTGTCTTGCTGTATTACGCTGCCGCTTTTTCTGGCTGCATAAAGGCATCATAGTTTTGAATGCGGCGGCGTTCTACGCGCTCCATTAAATTAATCACCCAAATCATGCGATCCTCAATTGAGCCTTCGTAGTGGGCATGTGGATCATTGGGCAAAACAGCTTCTACCAAGAACTGCAGTTCTGCAATTGGCTCGAGTGTTGCATTTAATTTCGGGCTGTAAATGCCAGCCATAAAAGCCTGGCCCATCAATAGCAGTTTTTTGGAGAAGGGCACCACCGCGCGGTGGTTGATTGAATTCATACCGCGGCGCTCGACTTCGCGACCGATCTCGCAATAAATTAAACGCGCCGCTGAAATCGCAGCGCGGCAATTGCGGGGCAGTCCGGAAACTCCGGCAATGGAGCGCTGATACATGGCATCCGCAGTCTTTAATAAACGCGATACAACGCTACCAAGCGCTTCACTGAATACGGGATCCTGCAGCCAGGCATCGGAGTCAATTCCAGCCTCACGCAACCAGCTTCGAGGCAAATAGAGGCGACCATTGCGGGCATCCTCGCCCACATCGCGTGCAATATTGGTTAATTGCATGGCCAAACCCAGCTCGCACGCACGCTGCAAAACGACTGGATCGCGCACGCCCATGATGAGGGTCATCATGACGCCAACCGTAGAAGCAACGCGTGCACCATAAGCCTGTAAATCTTCGATGGTTTCGTAGCGACGGCCATCGCGATCCCACTCGAACCCTTCAATTAATGCCTCCAGCAAAATCTTCGGGATGCCAAATCGCTCCACTACTAATGCAAGGGCACGATCTGCAGGCACATCAATCGGATCTTGCTTATAGATGCGGCTGAGTCGATCTTGAATTTGGGGTATCACATCAGCACTGGCATTCTGATCGTCTACCAGGTCATCCAATAGGCGGCAAAATGCATACAAAGCGGTTGCCGAACTCCGAATATTGCTTGGTAAAATTTTAGAGGCGGCAAAGAAGGATTTAGACCCGTCTTTCATGAGCTCGGTACAGGAGCGTAAATCCAACTGAAAGCCAAATTCAGCAGTAATGGCACGGACGGTATTAAGTTGCTGCATGTCTGGCCTGATTTAGGTAAGTGTTTACTACAGGCTCAATCACTGAATCAAATGCCTTTGCTGAAGAAAGCACTCCTGGAATACCAGCCCCAGGGTGGGTGCTGGCGCCAACCATGTACAGGCCAGCAATGTCTTCGCTGCGATTGTGTGGCCTAAACCAAGCGCTCTGCGTTAGTAAAGGCTCAAGACCAAAAGCTGCCCCCTTATGCGAAAGCAAACGGTCCTTAAAGTCTTGTGGTGTCATCATGAATGACTCAGTAATATTAGCTTGCAAATCTGGCATTACCGTACTTTCAAGCATGTTGGCGATAGCCTTGCGGTAGGACTCTGCCACCGTTTGCCAATCTGTTCCACTATCCAAATGGGGTACTGGTGACAAAACATAAAACGTATCGCAGCCCTCTGGCGCCATTGATGGATCGGTTGCAGTGGGGCGATGCAGGTACAAACTAAAGTCTTTTGCTAAATGGTGCTTTTTGAAAATATCATCCAGCAGGGTTTTATAGCGCTCACCCAGCAGCATCATGTGGTGGGGTAATTCAGGGTATTTTTTCTTGGTTCCGAAGTACCAAACAAATAAGCTCATGGAGTATTTGCCGTTATCGACTTTTTTATCTGTCCATACTTTGCGGTATTTAGCATCAACCAAATTCTTATAAGTCCAAGCGGTATCCGCATTGGACACCACTAGATCGGAATACAGCACCTGGCCATTTTCTAACGTAACGCCAGTGACTTGATTATTTTCAATGTTTATTCTACGGACAGTGGAGTTATAGCGAACTTCAACACCCTGCTCGTTTAACAACTTCACCAATCCTTGAATTAACTGGCCAGTACCGCCCATGACCGAATGCACACCCCACTTACGCTCTAAGGCATTGATCAGTGAATATACCGCCGTGACTGAGAAAGGGTTGCCGCCAATCAGCAGCGGGTGAAAGCTCATCACCTCGCGCAGCTGTGGATTTTTAATGTGCTTAGCGACTAAGGAATATAGATTATTCCAGGCACGCATCTTGACTAGGCTAGGAAACGCTTTTGCTAAGTCCATCAGATTCTGAAAGCAGAAATCACCCAACTCTTCAAAGCCTAAGTGATAGCATTTTTCTGCCTCTTTTAGAAAACGCTCATAGCCGGGTAAATCGGATGGCTCAAACCTAGCCACCTCGGCTCGCATTTTTTCTGGATCGCCGGTGTAATGAAAAATCCGCCCATCTGCAAAGCGAACTTGATAAAACGGATCCATGAGACGGAGATCAATATCGTCTTTCATGTCACGACCGCACAAGGTCCACAACTCTTCGAGCAAAAATGGGGCAGTGATGATGGTGGGGCCTGCATCAAAGGTATAGCCATTCCGGCGATGCACGTAGGCACGGCCGCCAGGTGAATCGAGGCGCTCGAGAACTGTTACTTCATACCCTTTTACTGCGAGACGTATAGCGGCAGCCAGGCCACCAAAGCCACTGCCAATCACTATTGCCCGAGCCCCTGTCTTTTTGGTGCCGCCTAGAACAGCCAGCTCGGGTATCTTAAAACGATCGACCTTTTGGTCCATCCCTACTCCTTCATGATTGGCGGCGCTTGAAAATCAAACCCGCCTACTTCTTTTGCGCTAGTACCGAGGGCTTCCCAGTTGGCGGACCAACCAAGTATGGATAGTCTTTCAGCATGCTTTTTCCCAATAGAGGCTTATTCACACCCTGATGGCACGTCGCGCAATTGGCCTTTGCTACATCCCCATCCGGCCCTAAGCGGTTCGGAGGAAAGAGGGGCGTAGTGGGCACAATGTAATTACTATTAACGTCCTTCACCATCTGAATTCCATGCCATGCTTGGGCACGCTGCGGAGGGCTCTCTTCCCATTCGGCAAATGCCCTGGAGTTATGGCAGTACGTGCAATTGACGCCCAAGGCATTCGATTGATGAATCATGATGGCAAATACGTGTTCGGTCTCTTGAATCGATTTAACATGACCGTTTGGTAAAGCGGTGGGGCCTGTGATGCGAGCAGCATCTTTACCAGCCAAAAAGTAACTTGAGAAAGGCTGATTTGGCAAATCAGAATAGCCGACCACTGGTGAAGGCGCATTCTGTCCATTGCGATTACCTAGCATGCCACCTTTTTTCTTCTCTGCAGTATCAAACCACACTTCTTTTGGAATGGCGTTACCACGATGGCAGGTATAGCAGGTTACGCCGGTATCTTTAACGTGGGCATTCCAATTGGAATTAATGTTTTGCGTCATTTGAATCATCGTGCGCGCGACATTTTTGGTGTAAACCGAATCGTCGGCAAAGTTCTGCACGTTATGGCAATAGCCGCACCCTTCTTTTGGCGCAATCCAGGATGTCATCGCCACCATAAAGGTAGTGAACTGAGCCTCACTCAGATTACCTAGTACCTTCACATTCTTATACACCGCGCTGGCCTTAGGTCCATCTGCTGGAGCTGGGACACCCGGTGGTGCCACGTTTTCAGCCGCTAATTTTTCTTGAGTACGGGGATTATTGATTTCCACCATCGCAGTACCCCGAAAGCCGGTTTGTATCGCATCGATGGGTGGGCGCTCGCAACCCGTTAATAGGGCTGCTGAGGCAAGGCCTAAGGTAATCAGTAATTTATTGAGTCCGGCTTTCATTATTTCGCTCCCTGAATAGCGGCAGGTGCCATCGGCGCACTCAGTGCAGGATCGGCAATTACCTCAAAATAGGCAGGGTATGACGGAGCTATGCCGTGTTTTACACCCCACAGATACCAGTTATCGACAACCGTACCCGTTAATAAGATTCCAATTCCGCCTGTGATGGGGGTCAGCACTGCAAACCACCAAGCCCAGCGGTGAATCGATTCCATCGTGGCATTAAAACCCATGGTCCAGCGCCAGAAGAGACCGGCACGCTCAGAAGCCGTACCGCGATCGACGATTTGCTCAATTTCACGCTCACCACCAAAACGACTTACTGCCAAGATGGTTGCGCCGTGCATGGCAAAGAGCAATACCGAGCCATACAAGAACACAATCGACAGCATGTGGAAGGGGTTATAGAACAAATTGCCATAGCGAATCGAGAATGCGGCGGTCCAATCGAGGTGAGAGAAGATACCAAATGGCACTGCCTCAGCCCAACTACCCATCAGTACAGGGCGAATCAAACCCAGCACTAGGAATAACCAAATTGCAGCCGCAAATGCCCAAGGAACATGGGTTCCCATACCAAGAGCAATAGCACGGCGATAGGTGCGATACCACCACAACATAATTGAAATAGTTGTAAAGAGACCGGCGATTAACCACCAACCGCCCTCATTCATTGGCGGAAAGGTCAAGCCATATTTAGGTGCGGGCGGATCCAGTGATAGCCAAAACAATTGGCGCACAAATTGAATGGGGTTCCAATCCACCTGGGCCAGCATATTAAAGCCAATCATGACGAATGCAGCCATGCCAAACATCAGCGACGCAAGGCCGAGGCGACCTAAGTAAATAGGCCCGAGTTGCGCATTGCCGATAAGGCCCATGAGGTAGCTAAAGCCAAAAGGCTTAGTACGCTCGCGCATATCGTATGCATTGATGGGTACCCCATGGCTAGCGGGTCCAGTAACTTGGGTTTGGGTAAATAAGTTTTGATATTCCATCATGTTCTCCGCTATTAGCTCCAGATGGGCAAGTTAAGCCACCATGTCCACCATTCAGGCCATCCTTTAGTCCAGAATGGGCCGCTAATCACAATACATACTGCACTCCAAAAACCAGCTGATAAGGCTAAAAATAAACCAACCCGATGGATACCTAAGGTACCAACGGAGTAACCGATGATGTCCCTGAAGAAGGTATCTTCATGCTCTGGTGTTTTTACATTGTGGCCAGGCTGCGGATTGGTCGATGACAAAATCAAAGCGCCGTGCAAAGACAAGGCCAGGGTTGTTGTAAAGAAGAAGGTAACCGCGATCATGTGTGCGGGGTTGTAATGAAAATGCAGGTACTGGTACCCGGTATTGGAAACCCAATCCAAATGACTCAAGATGCCGTATGGAAAACCATGGCCCCAGGCGCCCATCAACACTGGACGAATAACAACCAGGGTGAAATAAGCAAAGATCGCCATACTAAAAGCAACTGGAACGTGGAGTCCCATGCCGAGTTTGCGGCAAATCTCCACCTCACGGAGCGCCCAAGAGATAAAAGCGCCAAGAGCACAGATGGTGATAATTTGCCACAGGCCGCCCTCCATCATCGGCGCTGGCCCCAAGCCATACTTGAGGTCGGGTGGGGCAATGTTTATTTGCCAGATATTCCAAACCCCAGATTGCGCCGCGCCCCAGAGGATCAGAGCCGTTCCCAGGAAAGTAAAAAAGATGGTGGTAACGCCAAAAAATCCTACAAAGAATGGCCCAACCCAGAAATCAAAGAGATCTCCGCCGATTAAGGTACCACCGCGTACGCGGTATTTCTTTTCAAAATTGAGCATAGCCATTTATGCACTCCTTACAAAACGAGACATC
>CANHMJ010000059.1 GCA_947461805.1 Burkholderiaceae bacterium | reverse complement strand
AGCTTGGAAGCAAATCGAAAATTCTGTTCTACGAGGACAATGGTGAAGCCACGCTCTTTCAGGGCCCGCACCACTTCGGCTAGCTTTTGCACAATCACGGGCGCTAAGCCCTCGGTGATTTCATCCAATAACAGCAGATTTGCGCCCGTTCGTAAAATGCGCGCAATAGCCAACATTTGCTGCTCGCCACCCGAGAGCTTGCCGCCTGGACTGGCACGGCGCTCATATAAATTAGGAAACATGTGATAAATCTCATCCACCGACATGGCCATGCCATCCCCAACCTTAGGTGGCAATAAAAAATTCTGCTCGCAGGTGAGGCTTGTAAAAATACCGCGCTCTTCAGGGCAATATCCAATGCCTAATTTGGCGACCTGGTAAGTCGGCATGCCGATTACCTCTTGACCATTGACCTTAATTGAGCCGGTTCGGCTACTCACCAAACCCAAGATGGATCGCAAGGTGGTGGTTCGTCCAGCCCCATTTCGACCTAAGAAACAAACCACCTCACCTTTTTCAACGGTCACATTGATGCCGTGAAGAACATGCGACTCCCCGTACCATGCATTGAGATTCTGAATTTCGAGTGCTGGGGTAGTCATCTTGAATCAATGGCCCTGTAATTCGGTATCTGCAGTGCCCATGTAGGCTTCCATCACCAGTGGATTTTGAGAGACTACTTCATACGAACCTTCAGCAATAATCTCGCCCCGCTGCAAAACCGAGATCGTGGTTGCAATATTGGCGACGACTTTCATATTGTGCTCGACCATTAAGACCGTTCTGCCAGCCGATACCCGCTTAATCAAATCAGTTACCAAGCTGACATCCTCGTGGCCCATACCCTGAGTTGGCTCATCCAATAGCATTAGCTCTGGATTCATTGCAACCGTTGCCGCAATTTCGAGGGCCCGCTTGCGCCCATACGGCAGATTGACGGCTAATTCATCTGCATATGCCTCTAAGCCTACCTGCTTGAGTGCCTCCATCGCCCTTGCATTCAGAACATCGAGTGATTTTTCACTTTTCCAAAAATAGAAGGATGTGCCCAACTCTTGTTGCAGACCAATGCGCACGTTTTCAAGTGCAGTCATGTGGGGGAAAACCGCTGATATTTGAAACGAACGAATGATGCCGCGCTTGGCAATCTGCGCTGGCTTTTCCTTAGTTATATCAAGCCCGTTGAACTTAATATGCCCTGCAGTCGGCTCCAAAAACTTCGTCAACAAATTAAAACAGGTTGTTTTGCCAGCCCCATTGGGGCCAATTAAGGCATGGATAGTTCCACGCCGAACCCGAAGATTGACGTTACTCACCGCCGTAAATCCACCAAAAGATTTTGTCAGACTTTCTGTCTTTAAAATGCAATCGTCTGCAAGCACAGTAAAAAACCCGAATTTATTTAAGTTATTGAGAATAGCGGATCTATTCCATTTATTTGCATAGCGAAAACCCTAATCTATAAATGGATCGTGGATTTACGATTTATCAAATTTCCGTAAATTCCTACTATTACAATGGGATATGAACTTTTCCCTCTCTCCTGAGTTAATTGCCCTACAAGAACAAACGCGCCAATTCATCCATGAAACGGTCATGCCGCTCGAAGGTGACCCGCGTGAAACCCAGCATGGTCCAACCCCAGAGTTTCGACAAGAGCTCATTGGCTTAGCTCAAAAAGCGGGTTTATTGACTCCCCACGCATCCAAAAAGCATGGTGGGCTTGGTCTAAGCCACGTTGAAAAAGCCGTTGTGTTTGAGGAAGCCGGATATTCGCGCCTAGGTCCCATTGCAATGAATATTCATGCCCCGGATGAGGGCAATATTCATTTAATGGAACACGTAGCCAATGCTGCACAGCAGAAACGCTGGCTCATTCCTCAGGTAGAAGGAAAATTGCGTTCGTGTTTTGCGATGACAGAACCCTCGCCTGGCGCAGGCTCTGATCCGTCGATGCTATTAACCACCGCAGTCCGGGATGGCAATGACTACGTTCTAAATGGGCGTAAATGGTTTATTACTGGAGCCGATGGCGCTGACTACGTCATCATCATGGCGCGCACTGAGGATGATCAAGCCACCATGTTCTTGGCGGACATGGATAGCCCAGGAATTAAAATTGAACGGAACATGGATGCCATGGACCAGTGTTTCACGGGCGGCCATGGTGTATTGCGCTTTGACCAACTGCGCATTCCGGCCGATCAGATTCTAGGTGAGCTCGGACAAGGCTTTCGCTATGCCCAAATTCGGCTTGCACCAGCGCGACTCACACACTGCATGCGGTGGCTTGGTCAAGCGCGTCGGGCACACGATATCGCATTGGCTTATGCACAAAAACGCCAAGCATTTGGAAAGCGGCTGGGGGATCATGAAGGCATTGGATTTATGCTGGCCGATAACGAAATGGATTTACAAACAGCACGTCTACACATTTTGCATACCGCTTGGTTGTTGGATCAAGGCAATAAATGCAATTACGAATCAAGTCGCGCGAAGGTCATCTGCTCTGAAGCAGAGTGGCGAGTCGTTGACCGGTGTGTGCAAATCTTGGGCGGGCAAGGCGTAACTGGGGAAACTGCAGTCATGCGAATTTTTACAGACATGCGTGGCTTTCGAATTTATGATGGCCCAAGTGAAGTTCATCGCTGGAGTATGGCCAGAAAAATATTGGATCAGAAGCAATGAGTACATTGCCGATTGACCGCTTTCGTTTAGATGGTTCGTTGGCAGTAGTCACTGGGGCATCCAGCGGCATTGGGCGGCATTGCAGCATGATGCTGGCTGGGATGGGCGCAAGTATTGTGCTTGGTGCAAGACGGATCGATCAACTCCAACATACGGCGGCCGAAATAACACAAGGTGGTGGCAAGGCGCACTTATTCCCCCTCGATGTAACCAATGCCAATAGCGTCAAGGCATTTTTTGATGCTGTGGCCACTGTGGGTAACCCAACCATACTAATTAATAATGCAGGAACTTCTATTAGTAAACCCCTATTAGAGCAAAGCGAATCCGATTGGGATCTCGTGATGAATACCAACTTAAAGGGTGCTTGGTTGGTAGCCACAGAAGCAGCACGGCGGATGGTGGCAGCAAAGCAAGGTGGTTCGATTATCAATATCGCCTCTATTTTAGGTGAGCGTCAAATTAATGGTGTTGCGCCCTATGCGATTTCAAAAGCGGGTGTGATACAAACAACCAAAACCATGGCACTTGAATTAGCGCGATACAACATTCGAGTAAATGCAATACTGCCTGGATATGTCATTACTGATTTGAATCGTGATTTCTTAAATAGCGAGCTTGGTGAAAAGCTCCGAATGCGTATACCGAGTCGTCGCTTTAGCGAGCTCACGGATTTAGATGGCCCAATACTATTGCTGGCCTCAGATGCTGGCAAAGCAATGTCCGGCTCTACCATTGCGATTGACGGCGGCCACCTCGTCAGCTCACTCTAGCGCAAGCATGAATCAACCCATCGATACCATTGCATTAACGGGTTACCTCAAGCAGATTGGCATAGATGCAGATTCGCTTCAGATAGAGGCTCTAGTTGGGGGACAATCAAACCCCACATTTAAGGTGAGCGCTGGCACAGAGCAGTATGTTCTGCGAAAAAAGCCGGCCGGCAAGCTGATGCCTTCTGCACATGCCATTGATCGAGAGTATCGGGTAATGGCAGCACTTGCTCAAACCGATGTTCCAGTTCCGCAGATGCTGGCTTATTCTGACGATGAATCCATTATCGGCACCCCGTTTTTCCTGATGTCGTACCTAGATGGACGCACCTTCAATGATCAATCCCTTCCAGAACTCCAAAAGGAAGATCGGTCAGCCATTTATGTAGAAATGAATCGCATCATTGGCGCTATTCATGGGGTTGACTATAAAGCCCTGGGCTTAGAGAGTTTTGGTAAGCCTGGAAATTATTTTGCACGGCAAGTAGGTCGCTGGTCACGACAAGTGCAAGAGTCTACTCTTCCGATTCCGCCAGCCCTCAGCACATTAATAGAATGGCTGCCCCACCATATTCCAATTGATGATGAAACAACACTGGTACACGGTGATTTTCGTTTAGACAATATGATCTTTGATCGCCATGAAAATAAAGTCATTGGGGTCTTGGACTGGGAACTTTCTACTTTAGGTCACCCGATCGCTGATTTTTCATACCAGTGCATGGCTTGGCGTATTCCGCCTACACTTTGGCGCGGGATTCAAGGCTTGGATTTGGTACGCTTAGGTATACCGTCTGAAGCAGAGTACATCAGCATGTATGAATCCAATTCCGGCCGAACAGTCAAATCGAATTGGAATTTTTATATGGCCTACAATTTTTTTCGAATCGCAGCCATCTTGCATGGGGTAGCCCAACGGGCGGCCGACGGCAATGCCAGCGCTGCAGACGCCGCTGAAAATGGTAAAAAATCCGGTCTCTTGGCGGAAATTGGTTTGGCTTGCGCCGAGACTTGTTAACGCAGTAAATCAGCCAAGCTATCCTGCATGGCTTGAGCAAAAGACGATCCAGCGCAACACGTATCTGCAAGGCCGTGCACCTGCGGCAAGATCGCCTGAGAATAGAAGGTAGCGCTGGCTATTTTTTGTAAAGCAAACGCATTACTTGCATCGGTTTGCAGCACCCCCTCGGATAAGGATGCTGATTGGGCCATCAACCAGCCTCCACTTATAAATCCAAAACACTGCAAGAGCGGATAAGCCCCGGTCAAGGTCGCTTGCGGATTCGTGGCGTGTGCCTGTAACACCCAATCAAGGGCTTTGCTAACGGATTGGACTGCTTTTTGTAAATCGGCAGCAATTTGCTGAAGTGGGATGCTGGAGGATGAACTCAAATCCGTAGCACACGTCTGTATTTCTGAAAGAAGACGGCGCGCCTCAGCGCCCTCATCGCGAATAATCTTGCGGCCCAATAAGTCAATGGCTTGAATACCGGTGGTACCCTCATAGATCGAACTTATCCGCACATCACGCAGGTATTGAGCCGCCCCTGTTTCCTCAATGTAACCCATTCCACCATGAACCTGAATACCTAAGGAGGCAATTTCAATCGCTTGTTCTGTGCACCAAGCTTTCACAATCGGCGTTAATAAATCCACACGCAACTGACTCGCTTCACGTATCGCTTTGTCAGGGTGCTTTTGTGCAAAATCGGATTGTGCGGCAGCGACATAAGCCAAAGCACGCATAGCCTCCGTTTGGGTCTTCATGCGCATGAGCATACGCTGCACATCCGCATGATGCACGATCGGTAATTTTTCAGAACGGCCTGCGATTCTGCCTTGTACCCGCTCTTTTGCATAATGGGCTGCGTGTTGATAGGCTCGCTCTGCGATCGCAACACCCTCAAGACCCACTGCTAGGCGAGCGTTATTCATCATCGTAAACATATACTCTAAGCCGCGATTCGCCTCACCTACCAAATACCCAATTGCTCCGGTCTTTTCACCAAATGCCATTACGGCGGTTGGACTGGCATGAATTCCTAATTTATGTTCAATCGAGAGGCAGCGGGCATCGTTGCGACTACCTAAGCTGCCATCCTGATTTATTAACCATTTCGGAACAATAAACAACGAAATTCCCTTCACCCCCGCTGGCGCATCCGGCAGACGCGCCAAAACCAAGTGAATAATGTTTTCCGTCAAGTCATGCTCACCATAGGTAATGTAGATCTTCGTGCCAATAATTCGAAAGTGCTCGCCTTCGGGCACCGCTTTTGTGCTCACCGCCGACAAATCAGAACCTGCTGCAGATTCAGTAAGGTTCATAGTGCCGGCCCACCGTCCTGATATCAAAGAGGGTAAGTACATCCCTTGCTGCTCAGGTGTTGCGTGGTGCTCAATTGCCTCAATCGCCCCAGCAGTCAACATTGGGCAAAGCATAAAAGCCATATTTGCTGAATGCCACATCTCATTAACAGGGGTGGCTAAACTTAGTGGCAATCCCTGGCCACCAAAATCCGGATTGGCCGCAAGTGACATCCAACCGGCTTCACTGTATTGCTGATATGCCTGCTTAAAACCCTCGGGCGTTTGCACGGCACCATCCTGATACACACACCCAGCTTGATCACCACTCCAATTCAGGGGACTCAATACCTGATTTGCGAATTTAGCAGCCTCCTCCAAGATGGTATTGACTAAATCGGTGCTGACATCCTCATAACCAGGTAAGCTACTTACAACCGATATTGGTATGAGGCGATGCAACACAAATTGCATGTCATCGAGGGGGGCGCGGTAATCGATAGCCATTGCTAAACGTCAATCGCCGTTACTGAACCAGCGCGTTTCCGCAACTCAAATTTTTGTATTTTTCCTGTCGCCGTTTTGGGAATTTCACCAAACACAACGGCACGAGGGACTTTAAAGCGTGCAAGGTGCTTTTTACAATGCTCTTGGATGTCGTGTTGCGTAGCCACGGCATTCTCTTTTAGCTCTATAAAAGCACATGGGGATTCACCCCATTTTGGATCTGGCATTGCAACTACGGCGGCAGCCAATACTGATGAGTGGCGATACAACACATCCTCAACTTCAATACTAGATATGTTTTCACCGCCTGAAATGATGATGTCTTTACTGCGATCCTTGATCTTAATATAGCCATCGGCATTCATTACAGCCAGGTCACCAGAATGAAACCAGCCGCCTTCAAATGCTTCGAGGGTTGCTTTTGCATTTTTGAGGTAGCCCTTCATCGAAATATTGCCTTTGAACATGATTTCGCCCATCGTTTCACCATCTGCAGGCACAGGCAGCATGGTTATAGGGTCGATCACGGCGACCGCTTGCTGCAAGTGGTATTGCACACCCTGTCTTGCATTCAATCGGGCACGCTCACCAATATCCATAGCTGACCATTCCGTATGCTGCACGCATACTGCAGCAGGTCCATATGTTTCGGTTAAGCCATATACATGGGTAAGATCAAAACCCAGCTGCTCCATTCCTTCAATCATGGCTGCAGGGGGCGCGGCCCCAGCTACCATGGCACTCACTTTGTGATGTATGCCTTGCTTTTGCGCATCGGGGGCGTTAATCAGCATATTGTGCACGATGGGGGCGCCACAATAATGGCTTATACGGTGTTCGCGAATGGCATCAAAAATAGCTTGGGCTTCGACCTTACGAAGGCACACATTAACCCCCGCTCGCGCAGCAACCGACCAAGGAAAACACCACCCATTGCAATGAAACAAAGGCAGCACCCATAGATAAACCGGATGCCGTGGCATATCCCATTCCAAAATGTTCGAGATCGCATTGGTGTAAGCGCCACGATGGGAATACACCACGCCCTTGGGATCACCAGTAGTGCCAGAGGTGTAATTAAGGCAGATTGAATCCCACTCATCTTCGGGTAATTCATATTGAAAATGCGGATCGCCATTGGCAATAAAGTGTTCGTATTCAATCGAACCAATTGGCTTTGCTGAACCAGAATAGAGCGCATCACTGACATCAATCACATAAGGTTTTGCTTGTTTTCTTTCCGCAAGAATAGTTAAGGCCTCTTGCATCACCGCAGAAAATTCCGGATCAATTAAGACTACCTTTGCCTCACTGTGCTCCAACATAAAGGCAATCGTAGCTGCGTCAAGGCGGGTATTCAGTGCGCACAGCACCGCCCCCGTCATGGGTACTGCAAAGTGTGCCTCAACCATGGCTGGAATGTTCGGCAGCATTACCGCTACCGTATCGAATTTTTTAATTCCGAAGTGATGTAATGCGGAGGCAAATTGGCAGCAGCGTTCATAGGTCTGCAGCCAAGTACGCCGAATCGAACCATGAACAACCGCCGTATGGTTTGGATAAACTCGCGCAGAGCGCTCAATAAACGTCAGCGGCGTTTGCGCAACGTGGTTTGCAGGATTTTTATCAAGCCCATGTGAATAAATGGAATTTTTCATCTGTACATTTTTTTAATTGCGCATATTGAGACACTATATTGGCATATTTAAACCCAAAGGGAGCTGTAAGGCGCAGTTCATAAAGCGAATTTACTGCCTTGTTTTAACCAAATGCGGAGTAAATCCCTTAGATTTCATTGAGTTGTTGACACTATTAGAGTAAAAATGCTAACTTATGGGTCGTTTGATCAAAACCCAAAGTGCATTCGTCTAACCAATTTGCAAATGCACTACGCT
>CANHMJ010000058.1 GCA_947461805.1 Burkholderiaceae bacterium | reverse complement strand
GTAAATACTAAATTTCCATTGGCAGAAGCATTGGTGCGGATTTATCGCGCTACTGCAGCGCCTCATAACTTTATTGGTACTGCCGATTGCCGTTCCGGCGTACTGCACCCTAAACGCTTGATTTCACAAGCCCCTTAACCTCATTTTTAACTTTAGAAGCTTCACATGACTAAACGCGCACTTCGTAACATTGCAATCATCGCCCACGTTGACCACGGTAAAACTACCTTAGTAGATCAATTACTGCGCCAATCTGGCACCTTCCGCTCCAATGAAAAAATGACTGAACGGGTTATGGACTCGAACGATCTTGAAAAAGAGCGCGGCATTACTATTTTGTCCAAGAACTGCTCAGTTGAATACGACGGCACCCACATTAACATCGTCGATACACCGGGTCACGCTGACTTCGGAGGCGAGGTAGAGCGCGTTCTCTCGATGGTGGATGGTGTATTGCTTTTGGTTGATGCGGTGGAGGGCCCCATGCCGCAAACCCGTTTCGTAACTAAGAAAGCGTTAGCGCTTGGCTTAAAGCCAATTGTGGTGATCAACAAGGTTGACCGTCCAGGTGCTCGTTGCGATTACGTAATTAACGCAACCTTTGAATTGTTTGACAAACTGGGTGCCACTGAAGAGCAACTCGATTTCCCAATCATTTACGCATCCGGCTTAAATGGCTATGCAGGCTTGACAGAAGATGTGCGTGAGGGCGATATGCGTCCTTTATTTGACTCTGTTCTCAAAAATGTGCCGGTGCGGGACGATAATCCGGATGGTCCTTTGCAGTTCCAAATCTCCTCGATTGATTACAACAGTTATGTTGGCAAAATTGGTATTGGTCGTGTGAACCGTGGTCGCGTTAAGCCGGGCATGGAAGTGATTTGCATGAATGGCCCAGAGGGTGTCCCATTTAAAGGGCGCGTTAATCAAGTATTGAAATTCAAAGGCTTGGAGCGAGAGGTTGTTGACGAAGCCTTTGCTGGTGATATCGCCTTGATTAACGGTATTGAAGAATTAGCTATTGGCACAACGATTTGCGCGGTTGATACGCCTGATCCGTTGCCCATGCTCAAAATTGATGAGCCGACCTTGACCATGAACTTCATGGTCAACACCAGCCCACTCGCTGGTCGCGAAGGGAAGTTTGTCACCAGCCGTCAAATTCGGGAACGTTTGGATCGTGAGCTCAAATCCAATATGGCCTTACGTGTACGTCAGACCGATGACGATACGGTTTTTGAGGTTTCTGGTCGCGGTGAATTGCATTTAACGATCTTAGTGGAGACGATGCGCCGTGAGGGCTATGAGATGGCAGTATCCCGTCCACGCGTGATATTTCATGAAGAAAATGGCGTCAAGATGGAGCCGTTTGAGAACCTTACGGTTGACATCGAAGACACTACCCAAGGCTCTGTAATGGAAGATTTGGGTAAGCGTAAGGGTGAATTGTTAGACATGGTGAGCGATGGTAAAGGCCGCACCCGACTTGAATACCGTATTCCTGCGCGTGGCCTGATTGGTTTTCAGGGAGACTTTATGACCATGACCCGCGGTAATGGTTTGATGAGCCATACCTTTGATTGCTATGCGCCAGCAAAAGATGGCGTTTTAGGTGAGCGCCATAATGGCGTATTGATTAGTCAAGACGATGGCGAAGCCGTTGCGTATGCTATTTGGAAGCTGCAAGACCGTGGCCGTATGTTTGTGAAACACGGTGACCCTGTATACGAAGGCATGGTCATTGGCATTCATAGTCGCGATAACGATCTGGTTGTAAACCCGATTAAAGGCAAACAACTAACCAACGTGCGCTCTTCCGGAACAGATGAGGCAGTCCGCTTGGTCACCCCAATTGACTTGACTTTAGAGTACGCAGTGGAATTCATTAGCGATGATGAATTGGTTGAGGTAACCCCAAAGAGCGTTCGCGTTCGTAAGCGTTATTTAAAAGAGCATGAGCGTAAAAAAGCATCACGCGATTAAGTTCCCGCGTTTGCTAGAAAAACCACCTTCGGGTGGTTTTTCTCTCTGCGTGAAGCAGCGGTACTGGATAATGGCATGAAGCGAATGATAGAAATCCAATGGATTCAGATGCAATGACGCAATCCGACAAGAAGCACCAAGCCAATCCTAGAAGGAAGCGTTTAGCCGTTGCCCCGATGATGGAGTGGACCGATCGGCACTGCCGCTCATTCCATCGGCAACTGTCTAAGCACGCTGTTCTTTATACCGAAATGGTGACTACAGGCGCATTGCTGCATGGCGATGTGCCGCGACATCTCGATTATTCCGACGAGCAGCATCCCGTAGTACTGCAACTGGGGGGCAGTGAGCCAGCGGATCTCGCGAAAGCAGCGGCCCTAGCAGCCCAATGGGGATATGATGAAATCGATCTCAATTGTGGCTGTCCTTCAGAGCGAGTGCAGCGCGGCGCCTTTGGGGCTTGCCTGATGGCAGAGCCGCAATTGGTGGCTGACTGCGTTCGGGCTATGCGGGCGGCTTGCGATTTACCAATCTCGGTAAAGCATCGCCTGGGCTTAGATCAAATGGATGCCAGTAGATATCAGGCAGACTATCAGTTCGCACTGAACTTTATGTTGGCAGTGGCTGATGCTGGCGCCCATCAGGTCACCATTCATGCGCGTAATGCCGTATTGAAGGGCCTCTCGCCTAAAGAAAACCGCAGTAAGCCCCCATTGCACTATGCCGTGGCGGCGCAATTGCGCTTGGATCTCCAAAAGCAGTTTCCAAATGTCGCTGTACTGCTTAATGGTGGCCTAGAGAACAACGACCAAATCGCGGGCCACTGGCATGACTTTGATGGCTTTATGGTGGGGCGTGCCGCCTATCATTTTCCGGCCATGTTACTTGGCTGGGATGACTTGCTTGAGACCAATGGAGAAGCTGCAGGCTATCTCTTTAGCGAGTCTGAGTGGCATCGCGTGCAAATAGGCTTAGTGCATCAAGTGTGGCGCTGGTTTGATGAATGCCAGAGTAAGGGTAAGCCGTTTTACATTGGTGCCTTTACCCGGCATATTCTTGGCCTAGCTCATGGAAGGGCAGGTTCACGCTATTGGCGCCAGCGCCTATCCGATCACCATGCTTTGGCTAAGTTGCAGAGCAAAACGGCAATTGCTGATTTTTTCCTGGAGGCCAGTTTGGAGCTAGGGGATTGGGCTGCGTTTGAGATTGATACTGCCTCGGT
Organism: Burkholderiaceae bacterium; assembly: GCA_947461805.1. Taxonomy (GTDB): domain Bacteria; phylum Pseudomonadota; class Gammaproteobacteria; order Burkholderiales; family Burkholderiaceae; genus Polynucleobacter. The sequence goes on along the minus strand of CANHMJ010000058.1, from coordinate 5,301 downwards.
GGTAAATGCATGAGCGCAGTGCAAAACCAGGGTACTGATCTTGAGCTAGAGATTACCCCCGACTACCAAATGGCCTTAGATGCAGTAGAGCGAGGCGATCCTTATATCTTTATTAGCGGTAAGGCGGGCACAGGTAAAACCACTTTAATTAGTCATTTGCGCAAGACTCTAACTGGTAATGTCGTGGTTCTCGCCCCCACGGGAGTTGCAGCGCTGCAGGTACGTGGCGTAACGATTCATTCCTTCTTTCGCCTGCCGCCACGGTTGATTTTTCCAGAAGAGGACATTAAGCCACTGCGGTCTTCGCGTGAGCGCCAACTATATAAGGATATTCGCCTGCTGATCATCGATGAAATCTCGATGGTACGCGCTGATATTGTGGATGCGATCGACCTCTTTTTGCGCGAAAACGGTCCCCAAAAGGGCGAGCCATTTGGGGGCATACAGGTCATGTTTGTCGGTGATTTATTTCAATTGCCGCCAGTTGTGTCGAGTAGTGATATGCACATCCTGCATGAGCGCGGCTATGAGGGTCCGTATTTCTTTTGCGCCATGGCACTGCACCGCAAAGAAATTACGATGATCGAGCTCACTAAAATATTCCGGCAAAAGGACATTCATTTTGCGCAGCTTCTCAATCAAATCCGCATCAATGAAGACATTGAGGTGGCATTAGAAACCATCAATGATGCCTGCTTTGCTAAGGCGGCAGAGCCTGATCCGCTGACGATTACGCTGACTACCACCAATGCCAGAGCAGACATGATCAATCACGGTGAGCTCAAAAACCTGACAACTGATGCCATCAGCTTTACAGGTAAGCTCGAAGGAAAGTTCAATGTGGACGAGCGTAATCTACCTTCACCCATGAACTTAACCCTGAAGCCAGGCTCGAAAGTGATGTTTACTGCCAATGACAATGGTTTTCCTAAAAAATGGGTTAACGGTAGCATTGGTATTGTTCACGAAATAGGCAAAGACAAAATTAAGGTCAAGATTCCCAACGGGGCCTATACGAATATGGTTGAGGTAACGCCATTTAAATGGGAGTCGTATAAGTATGACCACGATATGGTGTCTGGAAAAATTAAGCCCAATGTGATTGGCTCCTATGAGCAAATGCCACTCATGCTGGCGTGGGCCGTGACGATCCATAAAAGCCAGGGTAAGACGCTCGATAAAGTGAAGGTTGATCTATCTTCTGGAGCCTTCGCATCGGGCCAAGTCTATGTGGCGTTGAGCCGCTGCCGCTCGATTGAAGGCATCTCCTTGGAGCGGCCGATCGTCCTTAAGGACGTGCGCTGTGATCCCGAAATTAAGCGCTTTTATATGGCGTGCTTGCCCTAAAAAGCGGCTCAGATTAGGCTCTATTTGGCTGACCGGCAAATTTTGGCTTAAAGCCGACAAAAAGCTATAATTTCAGTTCTTCTACGGTGGCTGTAGCTCAGCGGTAGAGTCCTGGATTGTGATTCCAGTTGTCGTGGGTTCGAACCCCATCAGCCACCCCAATTCCCTTCTGCACCTCAGTGACTCCAGAATCCCTTGAAAAGCTCGTTCGCATGAAAATGCCGTATGGCAAGTATGCGGGCCGCACTCTTTCTGAGTTACCGGGAGATTACCTTTCTTGGTTTGCCCGTAAAGGCTTTCCAAAGGGCGAGCTCGGTGAGTTGCTGGAGCTAATGCACACCCTAGACCACAATGATTTGCGTGGACTGCTAAAGCCCTTGGCGATCAAACATTCAAATGATGATTAACGGCGCTTTGGTACAGCCATTAATCCGCAAACACCACGGATTTATTACCGTTAATTAACACTCGGTCATTCAGGTAGTAGCGCAGGGCCCTGGATAATACTTGACGCTCTAGATCGCGGCCTTTGCGCACCAAATCATCTGCACTATCGCTGTGACTGATGCGCGTGACGTCTTGCTCGATGATGGGACCTTCGTCCAAATCACTGGTTACAAAATGGGATGTTGCCCCAATTAGTTTAATGCCACGCGCATGTGCCTGATGGTATGGCTTTGCTCCCTTAAAGCTGGGTAAAAAGGAATGGTGCACGTTAATGCAGCGACCCGGTAACTTGGACGATAAATCATCGGACAGAATTTGCATGTAACGCGCCAAGATCACCATATCCACCTGAGCATCGTCGACGATGCTCAGTAGCTTTGCTTCTTGTACGCTTTTTGTTTCAGGGGTTACAGGCAGATAATGAAACGGAATGTCGGCAAAATCTATGCTGGCATACACCGAGCGGGGGTGATTCGAGACAATGCCAGCAATGATCATGGGTAATTCGCCAATACGCCAGCGATATAGTAAGTCCACCAAACAATGATCGAGCTTGGACGCCATGATTAAAACGCGTTTGAGTTTGGCGGTAGAACGCAATTCCCAAGATAGCTCAAAGCGCTCGACAATTGGTTTAAAACCAAGGCGCAGCTCCTCTAAATCGACGCCCTCATCGCAACTGAAGCTCACACGCATAAAAAAGCGGCCTGAATCTTTATCATCGAACTGCTGCGCCTCTTGAATGTCTCCGCCCGCCTCAAAAATATAGCTGGCAACCGCAGCAACAATGCCCGGACGATTTTGACACGTTAGTGTGAGATTAATGTTTTGTTCTGGCATGGTGAAAATATTAAATTAGATTTATAAGAAAAAGAAAAAAAGCGTTCGGGTCACTTTTTTATCTGCTGGGTGCAGGCATTGACGGCGGCGTTGGACGATCAGCTATACCAATCATTTCTTGGCTATGATCCATGATCTTTGGAAGTACAAGCTCTTGGCAAACGGGCTTGGGCCCGAGTAGATTTAAAAAATTACACTCCTTTTTGGTCGCCTCAGAGGCGGCATGCTCTAGTGGGGATTTGCCAGTCGCAACCGTCGAAGCGACGCTAACCGCTGTAGACGGATTAGCTACGGCTACTGTAGCCACAGTACCCCCTACAGCGCTAGCTGCTCCAGTTCCTGCACTTCCGATAGCGGCTAAGGGTAGGGCGCAGCCAGATAAAAAGAAAATACTAAAGCTAATAATGAGAGTGTAGGTCAGGCTATGCCAAGCAATGCAGCGGCAATACTGCGGCAATAAACCCTGCTTACTTAGCTCGGCAGGCAATGCTGTAGACTCCCGCAGCCCATGAGCCGCTGGTGATCGCTTCAAACTGGCTATCAGGCGATTTAACATCCGCAACCACTTTACCTTCACCTTTGTTGCCAGAAAACACTTTGTACTCAATTGGACGGTATTGGACTTTGTCGCAGAGGTATTCATTTAGACCAATGATGGAACGAATCGGCTCTTTCGTTTTGGGATCCACGCCAGGCTTTATAAAGTCCAGCATCGACATGATTTGTGCTTTATCGCCATCCCTCTTGAGGGTGCTGATATCAAGGGAGACTGTCGATTGTTCGTTTGAGCCAATCTCTTGCCAAGCAGCGAAGGCGCTTGAAATTGGTAGGACGGTCATGCAGACCGCGATCGCTATCCATCTTTTCATCGTAAAACCCCTCAATAAATGTATTTTTTTATTTTAAACCCCAATAGACCTACTTTGGCCTAAGCTCGAGTTGGCGCTGAATCGTAGGGGGTTTCATTTGCAGTGGTAGCGCTTGATTGTCTGCCCATAATGGGTTGAGGTTGCGATAGAGCCTGCTTTGAACCCAGCCCGATTGCCCCGTTTGATAGACGAAGGTCGATTGCTCTAAGTCGGCCAAATCAAAGATGGTTCGCAGGCTTGCTGCTTGTTTGGTCTCAAAGGGGTTTTTGTGTTTGCCGAGCTCTGGTCTGCCAACATTGATCGTAAATCCATCCCCTGGAAACGGCGCCGTGATGTTGAATGCACGATTTAAAAATGGAACCCGACTAAAGGGGCGGTGCTCAGATACGGCGATGTGGGCATTTCCCCATTTCCAATTGGCCGGATCGCTGCCATATTGCGTACTGAGGTATTCGAGCGCACGATCCATTGATTGTTGTGAGGCCTGTGCGCAGTTCTCTACGACTTCTGTTTTGGGCGAGTCGCACCAGAGACTATTGGGGTTGGATAGCTGCTCCAGCAAAGCGTTTCTAAAATGGCGCTTGCCATACTCAAATGAAAAATAAGCACCTAAGCGTGAAAATAAATGCCGTGTGAGTTGGTCTACCCACGCATTAAAAAGGAGGGCGCCACTGCTATCGATACGCATATCCCCATCAAAGCTGGCAATGATGGCTTGAGCTGCTGTTGCATTCGAGTGGGTAGACTGCGTTGCCTTAAAGAGAGGAAGTAATGGTGTTGCTGCAAGCGAGAGCGTATCGCCTTGCATGGCTCGCATCGATGCAAAGTCATGCTGCGCTTTTGCTTGAAGTAAGGCTGTAATGCGCTCATACCGAAATGGCAGCTCCCAATCACCTGTAAGTGGGTTGGGATTATTAGCGGCCAAGATCTGTTGATTGGCGGTCGCAAGCCAGCCTTGCTCGGGATTATCGAGAGTAGGCAACTGATCAAATGGAACGTAGCCTTGCCAGTCGTATTGCTTATCCCAGCCAGGGGCTGGTGCAACCCCATAGAGACCTTGATGGAGGGTGCGCTTGGGTGCAACTCCCGCCGCCTGAAAGGCAATATTGCCCGCAGTATCGGCCATCACCACGTTTTGCATCGGGGCATAGTTTTTGCGTAAGGCTTTTTTGAACGCTTCTAAATTCGTGGCGCGATTCATATCGAGTAAGCCGATCACCGATTGATTCTCGAGATCAAGCGCAGTCCAGCGCAGGGCTAAAGCAAAGCGATCGGTATTAATTAAATTTTTAGCCCGATCGTAGGTTTCTGAAATGATGGGTCCGTGGCGACTCTGTTTGACGATAAAGCGATGTGCCGGTTTATTTTTAATCTCAATCACTTCCTCGCGAACTAAAAACGCAGCCATGCCATCGGGAGTACGGTATTGGCCGGGATTAGCGGGATCGAGTTCCTCGATGAAGAGGTCTTGGACATCGGGGCCAGTATTGGTAAAGCTCCAGGCAATACTATCCGTTCTGCCAAGTACTACTGCTGGAATACCAGGCAGGGTAGCGCCGATGACATTGATCCCCGGAGCCTCAATGCGAGCAAAGTACCACAGTGCCGGAGCCGATAAACCCAAGTGCGGATCATTGGCGAGGAGCGGCTTACCGCTGGTTGTCCGTTTGCCGCTGAGGGCCCAATTATTCGAGCCAATCCCCTCAATACCGCCGGGCAACAAAGCACGTAAGATCTCATCTTGCTTAGTTTTGGGATGCCGCACATCTTGAATGCCTAGGGACTTAATGGACTTGCT
>CANHMJ010000057.1 GCA_947461805.1 Burkholderiaceae bacterium | reverse complement strand
ATACGGCTACCAAAGAAAGGGAAATGGAAATAATCGTAAATCCGACTTCTTTACTTCCTTTGAGTGCGGCTTTGAGTGGATCCATGCCTTGCTCAATGTAGCGTGTGATGTTTTCTATCACAACAATCGCATCATCCACGACCAAGCCCACTGCCAAAGTAATGCCCAGTAACGAAATATTGTCTAGGCTATAACCTAAAAAATATAATAAGGAGAAAGCGCCAATCAGCGAGATAGGTAGGCTGATTGAGGGGATGATCGTGGCAGAAAGGTGTTTTAAGAATAAGAACATCACAAGCACGACGAGAAGCACCGTCAGTGCTAAGGTGATATTGACGTCATGTATTGCTTCAATAATGGAAAGCGAGCGGTCATTTGCGAGCTGCATCTTAACCGAGTCTGGCATTTGCTTTTGCAGTTTCGGCAGCAACTCTTTCACTGCTTTAACCACTTCAACCGTATTGGCGTTCGGCTGACGTAATACCGCAATTGCAATGGATCTCTCACCATTCACGCTGGCCCAGGTTTTCACATCCTCATAGCTTTCAACAACTTCAGCTACGTCTTTGAGGTAGATTGGTAGGCCATTTTTCTGGCTAATAATGAGGTTGCCAAATTGTTCTGGTCTAACCAATTGCGGGTTGGCATAAATCGTAATGGATTGGCGGGGGCCATCTAATACACCCAAAGGACTATTTGCATTGGCTTTGTTAATCGCAACCGAGACATCATCCATAGTGAGATTACGATTCCCTAAAGCATCTGGGTTAACGCGTACGCGGACGGCATAACGCTTTGCTCCATAGACGATTACCTGTGCAACACCGCTGATGGTCGATAAGTTCGGTGAGAGGAGATTTTCTGCATAGTCATTTAAATCGGAGAGGCTCACGGAAGGAGACTGCATCCTCACTACCAAAATTGGTGTATCGGCTGGATTAACTTTACGGTAAGACGGTGGCACCGTCATTTCAATCGGGAGGCGTCTTTGGGCGCGCAGTAGTGCGGCTTGCACATCGACTGCAGCTTTATCGATATCACGATCGCTATTGAACTCAAGGGTAACGCTTGTTCTACCAAGGGAGTTGGTAGAGCTGATGACCTTAATGCCATCAATGGTAGAGAACTCTTTTTCTAATGGTAGCGCTACAGCCGAAGCCATATTTTCTGGTGAAGCCCCTGGTAACGAGGCGCTCACAGAAATAACCGGCGTGTTAAAGCTAGGCAATGCCGCGACTGGAATATTGAGATAAGCAACTACGCCAGTAATTACTGTTGATGCCGATAGCAATACCGTCATTACCGGACGGCGTATGCATAACTCAGATAAGTTCATTTTTTGGCGGGTGCTGAAGGGGTTTCTGGAGCCATTGCAGCAGCAGGGGAGGCGGCAGGTACAGCAGCGGAGGGGGTAGCAGCGGCAGCAGGAGCAGTCCCAGGAGCTGGTTTAGCTTCCCTGGTTTTACTGCCAGGCCTTAGGTTTTGCTTACCCTCTACTACCACTCTATCGCCCGACTCAATGCCGGTGATAACGGAATTACCTTGGTATTCATAAACGACTTTAACCGGCTTGGATACTGCTTTGCCATCCTTGTCTACGGTATAGACCAACCGACCGCGGGGATTAATGACGATGGCTTGTGAGGGAACCACAAGCGCATCTTTTAGATCACTGGCCACAAGAGAGATGCGCGCAAATTGCCCCGGCAGCAGCGTCATGGCATCGTTTGGAATTTGTGCTTTGATTCGAACTGCTGCAATGGAAGGGTCTACTTGGTTATCAATCACCAAGACCTTGCCTTGGTACGTTCTTTTGCCAGAATCACCCACCGTTACCTTCACGGTCAGCGGTTCACCATCCAGTTGGTTCTCCAGCAAAATGGGAATATCTTTTTCTGGGATAACAAACTGGACGTTAATTGGATTAAGTTGGGTAATGGTGACCATGGAACCAACGCTAGAGGTTGCGGTTGAGCTAGTTGCAGTAGTGACAACGTTGCTTGCCTGCACCAGTGAGCCTGGGAAGACATTCACAATACCTGCGCGACCATTAATTGGGGAGCGGATTGAATCAAAAGAGAGTTGCACCTCTGCAGAACGTGCAGCAGCTTGCGCTGATATTGCATTCGCTAGCGAGGTCTCTAAACCCGCCTTAGAAATAAAGTTTTTAGCGACCAGTTCTTTGGCGCGCAAGTACTGCCTCTGCGCGTCATCAGCTAAAGCCTTTAATCGTTCGTAATTCGCCTTGCTATTGCGATTGTCTAAAGTAAACAGAAGTTGCCCTTCTTTTACTTCCTCCCCATCCTTAATATGAATTTTGGCAACGGTATTCGTCACCATCGGTCGAATATCCACAATGCTATTACTAACGATCGTGCCGGTGGCCTCAATGACGAGCGGAACCTCTTTCTTATCTACGACTACGGAGGTGATCGTGATGACCCCGCCTTTTTTTTCAGGGGGAGGGTTGAAATGATCGTAGGCTTTTGAACCACCGTACAACACAACCAGCACAAGCAAGATGCGCCATTTGTATTTCAGGGTAAACGCTTTGATGTTGGTGTAATTTAAGTTTTTAAATTTATTCAGGTGTGGAGACGCTTTTTTCCACAAGGTGTAAAGGGGGGCCATGAGCCAGTTTTTGAGCCTTGGAATTGTGGCGACTGCCTTATCGAGTGCTGATTCAATTTTTGACACGGTCTCGGTATTTTTCTTTGTTTTATATTGGTTTAGTAAGGAGTCTTTGTGCCGCCCTTGGATGCATTCATTCTCTCATAAGCCATTAAGCTGGGTGTAAAGCCATCCTGCCTAAAAAGCGACCTAAAACTACCCCTCTAAAGCGCTCTAGGCACTTCGTTTCGCAAGCAATTCTTCTACTCCGCGGTTGGCTAAGGCATCGGCGAGCTCATTACCGGGGTGGCCATTGTGGCCGCGCACCCAATGCCACGATATTTGATGGCTGGGTAGGAGTGCATCCAGCTCTTGCCAGAGGTCGGCGTTTTTAACGGGCTCGCGACTGGAGGTTCGCCATTGGCGCTTCTTCCAGCCTTCCAGCCATTCGGTAACCCCTTTTTGAACATACTGGGAGTCGGTGTACAGCGCAACGCTGGAACGTTGCTTGAGGGCGCGCAGCGCATGTATAACCGCGCTCATTTCCATGCGGTTGTTGGTGGTTAGGTCAGCGCCGCCATGCATATGCCGTTCATGCTCACCAGAGCGCAATACTGCACCCCAACCTCCAGGACCAGGGTTGCCCTTGCAGGCTCCATCGGTATAAATGGTGATGTGGGGCAGGGTAGGATCAGGCTGGCTCATGGCGGTCATGTTGGGTATGGGGAGCAGGGGGATGTATTTTGCTCTCCACCACGGGATTGAGTTGACGAAGTGGCGCGGGCCGTTTTTGTGCAACACGACCAACCAGGCGCATGCCAGGGTGACGTTTAACGGCGGAGACCATAAATACGGCGCCAAAAATAGGCCACCACCGATTGCCCATGGGTTCAAGGTAATTCATGCGCGCAATGGCTGACTCCCCTTGCAAGGGCAGTTTGTAGCAGGCAAAGTGGCCACGATCTAAGGAGAAATTCAGTAACTTTAACCAGTCACGGATGCGCAGCAAATTAATAAACTGACCATCTCGAGGTAAAAATGGCTTACCAATTAAGCGGCCAAGGTATTGCCGTGCACCCCACAGGCTGGCAGGATTAAATCCAGACAAAATAAGCCTGCCCTCGGGCACGAGGACGCGATCGGCCTCACGCAGAATGTGATGGGGGTCATCCGCAAACTCCAGCACATGCGGCAATACCAGTAGATCGACGCTCTCTGCCGCAAAGGGTAGCTCATCGGGCAATCCTTCGATGATGTGCCACGTTGGCGTTGTCGGTATACTTGATTGCGCACCTACGGATTGATCAGCATGCGTTAACAAGGCGCGCATTGGCATCCGGTTTTCGCGCAAACAATGAAGTTGCGGCAAGCCGATTTGAACCGCATTAAAGCCAAATACATCAACGACCGTTTTATCAAACCACACCTGTTCTTGACGCAAAACATATTGACCCGGAGGTGAGGCAAGCCACGCGTCCCAGGAGCCATCTGCGGACAAAATAGGGCTTTCGGGCGAGGCTTGGGTTGGTATCATGTACCTATGGTAACGAAATCTACATTGCAAGTCTGGCCCATTCCGGCATTTGACGATAACTACATCTGGTGCATTCACGATGGCGAGTCTGCTTTAGTGGTTGACCCAGGTGATGCGGGCCCGGTATTGGACTACCTAGAAAGCCAGTCGCTGACCCTTACCGGCATTCTGATTACCCACCACCACGCAGACCACACGGGCGGCATTCAGGATTTGTTGGCCTACGTCGCCACGGATTCTCTTCCAGTTTATGGTCCAGCAGCAGAAGCCATTCCGGGGCGAACCCAGGCCTTAATGGAGGGCGACCGGGTGGAATGCGCCGCACCAGCGATTGCATTCACGGTCCTAGAGGTGCCCGGCCATACTTTGGGACACATTGCCTACTTTGCCGCTGGTAATGCCCCTAAGCTTTTTTGTGGGGATACCTTATTTGCATCCGGCTGCGGCCGCTTATTTGAGGGAACGCCCACCCAGATGTCCCAGTCGTTGGCGAAATTTGCTGCCTTACCACCCGAGACTGCGGTGTACTGTACTCACGAGTACACGCTCTCGAATATCCGCTTTGCCTTGGCGGTAGAGCCGAATAATTCCGATCTCATCACCTGGTCGAATACGGCACAGGCCTTGCGCCAAGCAAATAAACCCACCGTACCAACCACCATTGGCCATGAGTTACGGGTTAATCCCTTTATGCGCTCCAATCAAACAGACGTAATTGCATCGGCATTACGCGTATCTGGCGCTACTGCATTGCCGAGCCCAGCGCATGTGCTTGCGGCAATTCGGGCTTGGAAGGATCGGTTCTGATGTTTCTGCGCCAATCCGATTTCGGGCGCCGGTATTTGTATTGGCGATCGCTGCTGGTTGTCACGATAGTGGCTGCGTTATCGGGTTGCGCCAGTACAGGCAATGATTGGTCTTCTGATGCAAGTAGCAGCAGCGCTAGTAACCCACGCGCAGCCAAAGCACCCCGAGTTGACCTCAGTAAGCAGTCTGTTAGTAGCCTAACTGCCCCATCTAGTAATTTATGGCTTCGCATACAAGATGGTTTTACGATGCCCGAGCTCAATAGCCCACTGGTGATTACAGAGACGCGCCGATTAGCCTCTAAACCCGAATACGTTCAACGCTCGATGGCGCGCTCATCGCGCTACTTGTTCTACATTGTTGAAGAAGTGAATTTACGCGGCATGCCCACTGAAATTGCGTTGTTGCCATTTGTCGAAAGCGCCTTCAATCCGGTAGCCAAATCGACTGCAAAAGCGATGGGCATTTGGCAGTTTATGCCGGCGACTGGAAAAGATTTCAAGTTAACGCAAAACGTATTTCGCGATGAGCGTCGCGATGTGTTGCAATCGACCCATGCTGCGCTGGATTACCTGCAACGCTTGCATCGGCAGTTCGGCGATTGGCAGCTTGCTCTAGCCGCATACAACTGGGGAGAGGGCAATGTGGCCAAAGCAATCAAGCGTAATCAGGCCGCTAGACTGCCAACCGATTACCTGAGTCTGAAGATGCCCAAAGAGACCCGTGATTACGTTCCTAAACTCATGGCGTATAAAGCCATTGTTTTGGATCCGAAGGCGTACGGCATTGTTTTGCCGGAGCTCGAAAATCACCCGTACTTTGTAGCGATTGACGTTACCCGGGACATTGACGTGGAGGTGGTGACAAGCTTATCGGGTCTTACGCCGGAAGAATTTCGTAATCTCAATCCGTCGTTTAATAAGCCGGTTATCTTAAGTGCTGCCAATCAGCAAATCCTCTTGCCATTTGGTCACGCAGAGGTATTTCAAGAGAACCTCAAAAACTTTGCGGGACCACTATCTACTTGGACCGCCATCCGGGTTCCGGCCACAGAGTCTGCGGACCAGCTTGCAAAGCGCCTAGGAGTTAGCTTGGCAGTGTTGCGAGAGGTCAATGCAATACCTGCTGGTATGCGCGTCAAAGCCGGATCGACTGTGCTGATACCGAAGCCCAGCACAAAGTCGACCGATGTACCCGAGCATCTGGCTGAAAATGCCAGTCTTAGTTTAGTCAGGCCGGCGCCAGCGAAAAAGGCAGCAGCCCCCGCCCCCGCCGGTAAGAAAGCCAATGCGACGCCCTCTAAAACCGCACAAAATAGCGCAAAACCCAGCGCCAAGACAGCCGCCAAGCCACCTAATCAGCAAAAGTCCGTATCGACAGACGCTGCCAAATCTGCGAAAACAACTACTGCAAAAGCTGGCGCTACCCCGCAATAAGGTAGATTTAGCCTTTACGCGGTAGCTGTACCGAATCCATTCAAGTACTTTTTAGGGAAATCATGTCCTACAAAACCGTTCACGCTCAATCCATTCAAGATCCCCATGCTTTTTGGGGAGAGGAAGCAAAACACATCCACTGGGAAAAGCCCTTTGATACGGTACTGGACTACTCCAAGCCGCCGTTTGCACACTGGTTCAAGGGTGGGCTAACCAATCTTTGCTACAACGCGGTTGATCGGCATTTAGCTGAGCGTGGTGATCAAATTGCCTTAGTGGCCGTCTCCACCGAGACCGATATTGAAAAGGCATATACCTTCAATGAGCTGCATGCGGAAGTCAATCGCATGGCTGCCATTTTGAAGGCCAATGGGGTTGGCAAAGGCGATCGCGTATTGATTTACATGCCGATGATTGCGGAAGCCAGTTTTGCGATGCTGGCGTGCGTTCGTATTGGTGCAATTCATTCGGTCGTGTTTGGCGGTTTTGCATCGCATAGCCTCGCATCGCGAATTGAAGATGCCACGCCCAAAATGATTATTACGGCTGAGGCGGGCATGCGTGGTGGTAAAGCAGTTCCTTATAAGCCGCTGCTCGACGAGGCCATTGCGCTCTCGTCCTACAAGCCCGCAAAAGTGTTGATCGTTAACCGCGGCTTAACTGAGTTTGTGATGGTGGATGGGCGCGACCTCGATTACACCGCCGAGCGTTTGGCCCACCTCCATGCGGAGGTGCCAGTAGAGTGGGTTGATGCAACCCACACCTCCTATATTTTGTATACCAGCGGCACGACGGGTAAGCCCAAGGGCGTGCAGCGGGATACCGGTGGCTATGCCGTAGCGCTGGCATCGGCAATGCGCCTGATCTTTTGTGGCAAGCCCGGCGAAACCATGTTTACTACCTCCGATATTGGCTGGGTGGTTGGGCACAGTTTCATTATTTATGGGCCGCTAATTAATGGCACGGCTACCATCATGTACGAAGGAACCCCTTTGCGTCCGGATGGCGGAATTTGGTGGAGTTTGGTTGAGAAATACAAGGTATCGGTTATGTTCTCCGCGCCCACTGCAATTCGGGTACTGAAGAAACAAGATCCTGCCTTCTTAAGCAAATACGATTTATCGAGCTTGCGTACCTTGTTTTTGGCTGGCGAACCTTTGGATGAACCAACCGCAACGTGGATTCATGAGGCTATTGGTAAGCCAGTAGTGGATAACTATTGGCAAACCGAAACCGGCTGGCCTATTTTGGCGATTCAGCGCGGTGTCGAGGTCATGCCCCATAAATTTGGCTCTCCTGGCTTGCCGGTATTTGGTTACAACATGAAGCTATTGGATGAGGCGACGGGTGAGGAGCTAGGCCCCGATCAAAAAGGGGTGGTAGCGATTGAGGGCCCACTGCCTCCGGGCTGTATGCAAACTGTGTGGGGCGACGATGCGCGTTATGTCAAAACCTACTGGAACACCATTCCCGGCAAGCTGTTGTATTCCACCTTCGATTGGGGCATTAAAGACAAGGACGGCTATTACTTCATTCTGGGTCGCACCGATGACGTCATCAATGTCGCGGGTCACCGTTTGGGTACCCGAGAAATCGAGGAGAGCATCTCCAGCCATGCCAACATTTCCGAGGTGGCAGTCGTTGGTATTGAAGACAAGCTGAAGGGTCAAGTTGCGATTGGTTTTGCCATACCAAAAGACGCATCGAATGTTGCCAATCTGGAAGCGGAGCTTATGAAAACCGTGGACTCGCAATTGGGCGCGGTTGCAAGACCTGCACGCGTTTACATTGTGACGGCTTTACCGAAGACCCGTTCTGGGAAGATTGTGCGGCGCGCGTTGCAAGCGGTTGCCGAAGGGCGGGATCCGGGCGATATCAGTACGATGGAAGACCAATCGGTGCTGGCGCACATTAAAACGGTGATTCAGGAAAGCGCCAAAAAAAGCTAGAAAAAGCTGGCCCTAAAAAAGCAGAAAGCATCGGCAAATCGATGCAGTCTCTGGGCGGCTGCTCCGCCCAGTAAGGCTGCGGCTGGTTTGGCGGGAAGCGGGCCTACGAACTGGTATTATTGATGGGTTCGTAACTCAATAAATTACCCTAGCGCTTAAAAACACTCACCTCCCGCAACCACTTCCGGGT
>CANHMJ010000056.1 GCA_947461805.1 Burkholderiaceae bacterium | reverse complement strand
TGGGTTTTACAGAAATTAATGATTTCTTGGTAGATTCGTGCAAAGGTGCTTTCTGGAATAACTGCTTTGGTGTCTTGCGGCCGTCCATCTGCCCCCCACATCTTGCCGCCAATTCGAATCATGGCTGGCATGGATGCGTCCACAATCACATCGCTTGGTGAATGCAGATTCGAAATGCCCTTGGCTGAATCAACCATCGCCAAGGCAGGACGATGCTCATGGCAAGCATGCAAATCCCTGACTATCTCTTGGTGCTTGGAGTCAGGCAAAGAGGCGATTTTGTCATACACACTACTCAGGCCATTGTTAGCATTCACACCAAGCTCGGCGAAGAGTTTTTCGTGCTTTGCAAAGGCATCTTTATAAAATATTTTGACTGCGTGGCCAAAGACAATCGGATGCGAAATCTTCATCATCGTTGCCTTCACGTGCAACGAAAACATGAGTCCGGTCTTGTACGCATCTTCCATCTCTGCTTCATAAAAAGCACACAGGGCTTTTTTACTCATGTACATACTGTCAATCACTTCGCCCTCTTGCAGGCTAATTTTTGGCTTCAAGACAATGGTTTTGCCGCTCTTCGTAACCAAATCCATTTTCACATCGCAGGCCTTGGACATCGTCATCGATTTTTCGCTGGAGTAAAAATCACCGCCATGCATATGCGATACGTGGGTGCGGGATGCCTGGCTCCACACGCCCATGGAGTGGGGATTGTTACGCGCATAGCGCTTGACCGCAGCCGGTGCGCGACGATCGGAATTGCCCTCTCGCAATACCGGATTCACGGCACTGCCTAAGCATTTTGCATACCGCGCCCGAATGGCTTTCTCATCGTCATTCTTGGGATCATCTGGAAAATCAGGGATCGCATAACCTTTGTTCTGCAACTCTTTAATGGCGTCTTGAAGCTGCGGTACGGATGCGCTGATGTTGGGCAACTTAATGATGTTGGTATCCGGCTGCAAGGTCATCTTTCCCAGCTCGGCTAAATTATTGGGTACGCGCTGCGCCTCGCTCAGGCATTCTGGAAACTCAGCCAAGATTCGAGCCGCTACAGAGATGTCACTTTTAACAATATCAATTCCAGCCGATTTAGCAAACGCACTAATGACCGGCAAAAATGCACAGGTTGCAAGCGCAGGGGCTTCGTCCGTGAAGGTATAAATGATCTTTGAATTTCCTGATGCCATGACTATTCCTTAAATGGGATAACGCAATTGAGCATGGTTTTAGACCTGCCCGATGCATGCTTCACTCCATTGATGCTGCGAGCGCACAATGGAATCCGACATGCAGACACGTCATTTTAAAGCATCGCCTTTGCAGAAAAGTGGCTGATTTTATATACTGAGATGCGGTATTACCCAATGAACTGGATAATTGCTACTAACGCACTAAATTAGTGCATATCTAGCCTTCTTTTCTCTTTTGAACTGTCCAACCCATGAAAACCCCTCTCAAACTCGGTCTATTGATTCTGGCTGGAGGCCTAGCTGTGGCATTCTTAATGCCGAAATCCGGCGGTGATCCGAAATCGCCCTCTACTACCCCCTCTTCTATAAAGGCAAATACTGTGAGCGAATTCCAAAAAATTGATACTGTCCTTGGCAGCGGCGCAGAAGCTACTGCCGGATCGGATGTGTCGGTTCACTACACCGGCTGGCTGCATGACCCAGCTGCTCCTGATTTAAAAGGCAAAAAATTTGATAGCTCGGTCGATCGCGGTGAAGCATTTGAATTTCCCTTGGGCGGCGGTCGTGTGATTAAAGGCTGGGACGAGGGCTTTGCCGGCATGAAAGTTGGCGGTAAGCGCACCTTGATCATTCCTGCAGAGATGGGCTATGGCGCCCGGGGTGCTGGCGGCGTTATTCCACCCAACGCAACACTGGTATTCGATGTGGAGCTACTCGGCGTTAACTAATCCGGTGTTGAGTAATGCAAAAAGCCTTCTAACATGAGAAGGCTTTTTTAGTTTTCTGGGGTCGGAAAGCGAGTACCGCAATGACGGCAATACTGATCGGGTGCCTCATGGCCATTGGTATAACAGGCATCGCAGGTTTTTTTGGCGATAAATTCTTGATTACGGCGATGTGCAAACTCCGCAGTCACAATCCCGGTTGGCACAGCCAATGTGCCCCAGCCCATCAGCATCATGGCCGAAGAAATGAGTTTGCCTAAATCGGTATGCGGAGTAATGTCACCAAAGCCGACCGTTGTCATGGTCGTGATTGCCCAATACACCGCAATCGGAATGCTCGTAAATCCATTGCTTGGCCCTTCCACTACGTACATGATTGAGCCCATCACGGTTACTACCATCAATACCACCGATAAAAACACCAGAATCTTGCGCCTGCTGGCCGATAGGGCTTCAGCCAGATGCTGATACTCCGACATGTATGCGGTTAGCTTAAAGATACGGAACATGCGAATTAAACGCAGCACACGAACATCAATTAATGCATGCAGCTCAGGAAAGAGAAGGGCAAGATACGTCGGCACCACCGCCAGAAAATCAATCACGCCATAGAAACTGGTTGCGTAACGCCAGCGGTACTTAGCGCAATACAAGCGCGCAATGTATTCAATACTGAACAGGATTGTGAACATCCACTCCAGCGTGACTAATTCGCTATGGAACTGCTTTGAAATCGATGCCACACTATCGAGAACGACCGCTAATACGGAGAGCAAGATGGCGTAAATTAAAACGCGATCAAACAATAAACCCATCTTAGTGTCGGATTCAAAAATAATCACATACATGCGCTCCTTGAATGAATGCGCAGTGTGGTGTTTGGGATCGGCGGAGTGATCTGTCATGGGCTCATTAATATTAAATCAGTTGCGTCTGCGCCTGACGAATTAGTCCAAATGCCTCAGTTGCTACTGGATGGCGACGGCTGATCCGAAGGGGGGCTACGATAAAACTAGAGTGAATTGGGCTTGCTTGGATAGCAGGCTCTTACAAGGCGCAGCAGTGGTGGTCCAAAGAATCCAGAAATACCATGGCGATGCTTGGCAAAGAAACGGTAGCTGGGCCCTAGAATCGGCATCATCCATCTGCGAGAAAAAATCCATGCCATCAGCGGCAAATTAGCCCGGCGGTATGCTTCACCAAACACGGCCACTCCATTAATCGGTGGCTCGCCTTCGATCTGACCATACATGCTTGCTAGGGCCTCTTCACAAGACACCCCTATTGTTTGCGGATCGTATTGCGCTGAATTGATATCAACAAAATGGATTTCTGCCTGGCATAAGGGGCAGGCGCCGTCGTAAAAAAGTGTGAGGGATTTCATCGTCCGTGCGACTGCTTGTATTGAGTGGGGCAATAGGCACGATCGACATCTGAGCTACGCAGAGCGGTATGCTTGGTTGCGCGACCCGTCACACGAGCACGCCATAAGCGAAAGGAGCCAGACTTCAAATTGGCTCGCATTAAGCGAATGACTGCAGGCTCTGCTAGGCCATAGGTACGCAAAATGGCCTCAAACGGAGTGCGGTCCTCCCAGGCCATTTCAATGATGCGCGAAACGTCTGCCGAGCTAAGCTCTGCTGGGGTTGAGGATGAATGATCTGGTGATGGCATACCTAGCAAGTGTAGAGCTTATTCACTAGAATGACATGACACCCACTTCACTCAATCTTGCCATGCATTTTCCTGCCCGCCGTATCGCCCGCCTTGGTATGTTGGCCTCCCTGCTGGGCGGCTTGACGGCTTGCGATAAAAACGACTACACCACCTGGAGTTGCATTCCAGGGGCGGACGGCGCAAAAGTAACCATGGTGCTGAGTCGCTCGCTGATGACCCTTGATCCGCCGCAGGGATTTGCTGTCAATCCGTCCAATAAAAACGAATCTGATTTACGTTTTTGCGGCAGCTTGGGCCATGACAGTTTTTTTGATGTGCGTTGCCCGGCCGATACGCAAGCGGCAGTGGTCCGGTTTACACCCGGATCCGGAGCACTTCGACTTGGCGCACAAACGATGCAGTGCACCGTCCTTTAATCCGTTCTTGATCCGCCATGCCGACTAAAAATCCACTCAGCCCAAAAAAATTATTGCTGACCAAGTGGACTGCAGTTCATCCCATCAAAAAGCAAAAACATTTTTTGGTGAGCAAAGTTATTCTTCCCGAATTGCCGCACGAGGCTATCAAGCAAGTGGAGATTGAAGCCGTCTTTAGTAAAGAGGTGCGGCAAATTGATTGGCGTGAATTGACAGATGCAACCATCTGGAAACAGGGCTGGGTTTAAATGATGCCATCACTGCCCGAGGGCTATCGCGCCCTCATCATTGGCTCATCGGGAACGATTGGGTCTGCTTTGTTGGAACTGCTTCAGGCTGACCCCCGTTGCAGCCAAGTAATTGGCATTCATCGCCACTCCAGTCCAGCGATTAACTATGCGGATGAATCGTCGATTGGAGCGGCCGCCCAAGCCTTGGCGTCCAGCGGCCCGTTTCACCTCATCATCAATGCCATTGGCGTCTTGCATACCGATGCGTGGAGCCCTGAAAAAAAAGGGGCCGATTTGTGTTTCGGTCAACAAGAAGCCATCTTTAAGATCAACGCATTTGGCCCTGCCGTAACGCTAGCCAAGTTCAGTACCCTGCTTGCTAAAGAGAATGCCATCATGGCCGTGATCTCCGCCAAAGTAGGCAGCATTGAAGATAATCGCTTGGGCGGTTGGTACAGCTACCGCGCATCCAAAGCAGCCCTAAACATGCTACTCAAAACGACCGCGATTGAGTTGCGACGCACACAGCCCAATACTAAATTAATTGCGCTCCACCCCGGCACTGTCAATTCACGACTCTCCAAGCCATTTAAAGGAGAGCAAATTGGTCGGCCGGCGATCGATGCGGCGCGCGATATGCTGACTGTACTCAATCAATTGGCGCTGTCTGAATCGGGCAGCTTTTACAGTTACTCAGGGGAAAAATTGCCATGGTAAAACGAGCACGATTCCAACTTTACCAACGTACGATGACTATACTAGTCATCACGCTTTGCCTCAGCACAGCAGCACTTGCTAACTTAGCCAGCCCAATGACGGATGGCCAGCACATTCTATTGATGCGCCATGCCGATGCTCCTGGCTTTAGCGATCCTTCGGGCTATCGCCTCGATCAATGCAGTACGCAGCGTAATTTGGGTGAGTTTGGAAAAAAACAGGCTGAGCGTACCGGGCAGTGGCTGAGCCAACAAGGCATCGAAAGCGCTAAAGTCTTTAGTAGCCCCTGGTGCCGCTGTGTTGACACTGCTACCTTGTTAAATAAAGGGCCAGTAGTGATCGATAAATCGCTTGGTTCTTTTTTTGAAAGCATGGGTCAAGCGAATCAGCAAACGGAAGCGCTGCGTCAGTTGGTTCAAAAAAACCTAAAGCAATTTCCAAAGACGCCCATCATCATGGTCAGTCACCACGTCAACATTCAGGCATTCACAGGAGTGGTGCTTGGCTCTGGCGATATGGTCCTCGTCAAAATTGGGCCTAATGGCAAGCCGATATCGCATCAGGTGTTTGCAGGCATGCGCTAATCCGCAGAATACGGAAGTAATCGATTTACTGTTCCATTACTCTGCGCAATTGTTCCAAAAAGAGCTCTTCGCCATGCTGCACACCCCTATGCCAATCGCTACCAGCGGACGCATTGGCATCGTCCGTAATGTATTTAAATGAGCGCCATGGAATAGCAGCATCGTGTGCTACCGCGGCTATGGCAAAAAGCTCCATGTCCACCACATCAATCGCCTGCGCAATCAGCCATGGATCAGACTCCGTAACAAAACTATCACCAGAGCCACACACGTAAATTCCACCATCAGACACATAGGTATTCGGACGCGTAGAAAATGGCACCTCTCCCCGCGGAGCCAAGGGCTCTGCAAAAACATCCCGCTGTACCACCCTACCAATGTCCAGTAAGCCACTTACAGCCGGATTAATTCGTCCCACGGTACCAAAATTAATGATCTCCCGTGGACTATATGTTTGAATTGCTTTAAATGTTGCAATTGCCGCATTTACTTTTCCAATCCCGGTATAAACCACTGCCGTTTCCGGCGGCAGTCGCTTCGGATCGAGCTCATGCTCGAGTGCAGTGATAATGACAAAAGGGTGGCGCATCATGGAATTTACCTTGAGTAATAACGACAGCAACGCAATCAACAAACAGCACAACTAAACTGATCCACATTATGCAAATGCAATTACTTGATTATCTGCCAACCATCGCCGACTTTCCAAAGCCGGGCATTCAGTTTCGGGATATTTCCCCATTACTTGGCGAGCCAGCTGCCTTTGCGCAGGCCATTAGGCACATGGCGGACATTGCCCAGCAGTTTGACTACAGCCACATCGTTGGGGTGGAATCCCGCGGATTCGTATTTGCGTCGGCATTGGCCCTGCATACCCAAAAAAGCCTGGTGCTAGTACGCAAACCCAATAAGCTGCCGCTGTCCAGTCACCGAGAATCCTATGGTTTGGAGTACGGATCGGATGCACTGGAAATCCAAAGCGCATCTTTACCTGTAGGCTCACGCGTGCTGTTGATTGATGATGTGTTGGCAACCGGTGGCACGCTCATTGCTACTGCCAAGCTAATCAACCAAGTTGGCGCCTTGGCGATTGCATCGATCTGCTTACTTGAAATCGAATCCTTAGGCGGAAATGCGAAGCTATGCAGTAATGGGCTTGCATCCCACGCTGTACTCAAAATAGCGTAGCAAGATTAGCGGTGAAACAACACGGCGGGACGCCAGCGACCGATAGGCAACTCAACCCAGCGATACAGGTATCCAGCTGCGATCCAACTCAATACTGAAACAAGAGCAATAAAACTCAGGCTAATTGCGGGACTTTGTACCTGCAATGCAAGTAATACTGT
The DNA here is from genome assembly GCA_947461805.1 of Burkholderiaceae bacterium. GTDB lineage: Bacteria > Pseudomonadota > Gammaproteobacteria > Burkholderiales > Burkholderiaceae > Polynucleobacter. The sequence continues at coordinate 1,832 of CANHMJ010000056.1, read as the reverse complement.
GTTTGCCAATAAGATGAATGCAAAGTGAATTAAAAAGGCGCAATACGCGCGAGCACTGGCCCACTGCATTGCTTTAGCGAGCCACGATTGCGGATGCCGGTAGGGCTTATTGCCTGCATACAGCAATAAAAATGCAACGCCGAGTGCCAGGTAATTACGCAGCCAGACTGAATGCAGTGCAGATACAAAGACAATCAAGGCAATCGCCAGAAGTACTTTCTTGGCGCTTATCCAACCCAGGTTTGCGTTGACTGCATTCACGCTACTAGCCCAGTAGGCTAAGATGCCCAAGCCATAAGAACCAATAAAGTAAATGAAGCTGTTTTCGAAGCTGGCATCACGATTAAAGTACAAGAGCGATGCCACAATCAAAACGGCGAGGATACCGATGCGCACTACCTGCCGCTGAAAAACAGCATAGACCACCGCTAGCGCAGTAAAAAGCTGCCAATCGATTGCCACATACCAAACCCCTGCTGAGATGGAGTCATACCCCAACATACCTTGCAATAAAAAGAGATGGGCTAAGATTTGGGCGATGGTTTCGGGCTGCCCAATGTACTCGTCTGTAGACCATTGACGTGCCATTGCCGCGCAAACTATGGTGAGCAGTAAAGCGGCAACATACGGGCCTACCAAACGCAAATAGCGGCGCATCGCCAGTTGCAGCAGCAATCTAGCCCCGAGTGCGCCTGCATTTGAATGGCGTATCGCAAAGGACTTTTCAGCAGACTGCGCCGCAAGATAGCCCGCCACCACTAAAAAAACTTGAACGGCATACCTGCCGTAATCAAATAAGATGCCGCTGACATTCGGTAACTGGAGTGATGCTGCTAAGGCCAATTGACCATAACTAACGCAGTGGTGCAAAACAATAATTTGTGCCGCCAGTACCTTTAATCCATCAATCAAGCAATACTGGGATCGCTCAGGGTTCATTGGGTGGTTTTGGCTTGGACTTACCCGAGAAGGCAGCCAATAATGGATTGGCCTTGACCAACTCGTCTGCCAGTTGTTGCTTGGTTTTAGCCTGGGCTCCTGATCCAGGGCCTTTCACTTTGGACGAATTTTTCATCTTGTGCGCCACGGATAACCCCAGATTTTTGTACAGGTCTGTTTTTTTCATGGGGGGGGGTTTTCCAGGCTCAGTTACCGAAAGAATTAAATGGCTGCCAATACTGGCACTCGACTTACTTAAAAAACGAAAGGTCTCTTTGTTTCTTTTAAATAAGCTAAGCCTTCATTTTATGCTGTAGGATGAATCGAGCGGCATTAAACTGCGCTTTTTGCTTGATGTTCTTTTTTATTCGTCTTTACCGGAGTTTGAGATGGCCACTAGCCCAGTTCCTGCAGTTAATTTACGCAATTCCGTTACCGAATGCGCCCAGTCCCTTAAAAAGGAAAATGCAGGCAAGTTTTACAACTATGGCATTCGGGATTGCGCTGCATCGATCGCAGCACTGAAAGCAAATTAAGTTTAGCAGGCCTAAGTTAGTAATATATGTAATAAAAACAATGGGTTAAATCTTTTTTTTGCTTTCAATTTTTGTTAGTAATTACTTACTTAAAAATATGACACATTTATTAAGTTAATCAGAAAGACAAATTTGGTTGGTTTTAACTATCACGCCAATACAAAAATACGATTATTTAGACCCCAAAGATCCGCATAATTTGCCTGTGGTGATTGCGTCAATCTTTGATTGAATCGCATCTCCTCCATTTCGATTTAACTGTAAATAAGGAGCCCTTAAATGAGCAAAACTGTAAAAGGCACAAAGACTGAAGAGTCCTTAAAGGCCGCATTCGCTGGCGAATCCAAAGCCAACCGC
>CANHMJ010000055.1 GCA_947461805.1 Burkholderiaceae bacterium | reverse complement strand
GTACAACGGGGCTCCAAAAGCGACTCATCGAAATTCTTCTCGGTAACGTTAAACAATGCCGCAGGGTAATAAAACGACTGGCTAAGTGAATGATTTAAATACAACTAATCCAACGGCAATGATATTATGAGGCTTCACTCAACACTTCGCCTACAGGCGCTTAGATGTATGCGGCAAGTCGACGTTACCCGAAATACTTCGGAAACCCAAATTCAGATAGCCCTCAACCTAGACGGCACGGGCAAGGCCGAGCTCGCCTCTGGCGTACCGTTCTTAGATCACATGCTCGATCAGATTGCCCGTCACGGCATGATTGACCTGAAGGTCATCGCCAAAGGCGATACCCACATTGACGATCACCACACTGTAGAAGACGTTGGCATCACCTTGGGGCAAGCCATTGCCAAAGCAGTTGGCGATAAAGCGGGCATTACGCGTTATGGCTATTCTTATGTCCCGCTGGACGAAACCCTGTCTCGCGTAGTGATTGATTTTTCTGGGCGCCCTGGTTTGGAGTTCCATGTGCCATTTACCCGTGCGCGGGTAGGCGATTTTGATGTGGACTTAAGCATTGAGTTTTTCCGTGGTTTTGTAAACCACGCAGGCGTGACCTTGCACATCGATAATTTGCGAGGCGTCAATGCGCATCACCAAATCGAGACGGTATTCAAGGCCTTCGGCCGTGCTTTGCGCATGGCATTAACACCCGATTCGCGCGCTGCGGGTCAGGTCCCTTCCACGAAAGGTAGCCTCTAATCATTGCTTGAAGTACATGGTTTGCTATGCATCGCATGCACTTCAGTCCTTTAATTAGTCGCTAAGCCACAGGTCTCCCGTTGACCCAAACCATCGCCATCGTTGATTACGGAATGGGTAATTTACGTTCCGTATACCAAGCCTTCCATCGCGTTGCGCCGGATGCCAATGTTCTGATTGCGACTGCGCCAGAACAGATTCAGAAAGCCGATCGCGTTGTCTTGCCCGGTCAGGGGGCGATGCCCGACTGCATGAAGCAGTTGGGTGAATCCGGTTTATTGGAGGCCTTGCTGCACGCGGCAAAAAATAAGCCCATGCTCGGTGTCTGCGTGGGGGAGCAAATGCTGCTGGGTCGCAGTAGCGAGGTTCGGGTAGAGCAACAGGGCAGTAGTGATACGTTTACACCCTGCTTAGGACTAATTCCGGGCGAGGTACGGCGTTTTGAACTTTCTGGTCAATTGCAGGCCGACGGATCAGAATACAAAGTGCCGCACATGGGCTGGAATCAGGTTCGGCAAGACAAAGACCACCCTTTATGGGCAGGCATTCCTGATCTAACCCCCTTTTATTTTGTGCATAGCTTTTATGCAGTGCCTGCAAACGAAAATCACACCGTTGGTAGTACGGAGTACGGCGCATGGTTTACTTCTGCGATCGCCCGCGATACTATTTTTGCTACGCAGTTTCATCCAGAAAAGAGTGCAGAATACGGATTACGGCTTTATCAAAACTTTACTACTTGGCAACCTTAATTTTTTCTATTTATCATGCTGCTGATTCCTGCAATTGACATTAAAGACGGCCACTGCGTTCGCTTAGAGCAGGGCGATATGGACCGCGCTACGGTTTTTTCAGAAGACCCTGCCGCAATGGCAAAGCATTGGGTCAGTAAAGGTGCGCGCCGTTTGCACTTAGTTGACCTCAACGGCGCTTTTGCTGGTAAACCTAAAAATGAATCTGCCATCAAAGCTATATTAAAAGCGGTTGGCGATGACATTCCAGTGCAATTGGGCGGCGGTATTCGCGATCTGGAAACGATTGAGCGCTTACTCGACGATGGCATTAGTACCATCATCATTGGTACTGCGGCAGTGAAGAGTCCTGGCTTTGTGCAGGATGCCTGCACTGCATTTAGTGGCCACATTATGGTGGGCATTGACGCTCGCGATGGCAAGGTGGCCACCGACGGCTGGAGTAAGCTCACAGGCCATGAAGTGATTGATCTAGCAAAGAAGTTTGAAGACTATGGCGTCGAGGCAATTGTTTATACCGACATTGGTCGCGATGGCATGCTCAAGGGCGTGAATATGGATGCCACGATTAAGTTGGCTCAAGCCGTACGCATTCCTATTATTGCGAGTGGCGGTCTATCCAATAACAAAGACATTGAAGCGCTGTGCGCAGCAGAAGAAGAGGGTGTGATGGGCGTGATTGCCGGTCGCTCGATTTACTCGGGAGATTTAGATCTGACCACAGCGCAGAAGTATGCCGATGAGCAAACCGCTAAATATGCTGCGCTGATTGCAAAAAAGCTCAGCAGCTAAACAGTGCTAACGAAACGAATTATTCCTTGCCTGGATGTGACTGCAGGGCGCGTGGTCAAGGGCATTAATTTTGTGGGATTGCGCGATGCCGGTGACCCTGTCGAAATTGCTCGTCGCTACGATGAGCAGGGCGCTGACGAGTTAACCTTTTTAGACATTACGGCAACTTCCGATGGCCGTGACTTATTGCTACCCATTATTGAGGCGGTTGCTGCACAAGTGTTTATTCCATTGACGGTTGGTGGTGGCGTACGCGCAGTCGGGGATGTGCGTCGCTTACTTAATGCGGGCGCCGACAAGGTGAGCATGAATTCCTCTGCGGTAGCCAATCCTGACTTAGTGTCGGATGCCGCCGCACATTACGGCTCGCAGTGCATTGTGGTTGCGATTGATGCCAAGCGCGTTGCCGAGAACCGATGGGAAGTATTTACCCATGGCGGAAGGACAGCAACCGGGCTTGATGTCGTGGAATGGGCGACTGAAGTGAGTCGCCGGGGTGCGGGGGAAATTTTGCTCACCAGCATGAATCAAGACGGCACCCAAGACGGTTTTGATCTTGCTCTAACTGCGGCCGTCAGTAAAGCTGTTCCGGTTCCGGTGATCGCGAGTGGTGGCGTCGGTAACTTGCAGCACTTGGTTGATGGCATTACGAAGGGCCGTGCTGATGCGGTTCTAGCGGCCAGCATCTTTCATTACGGAACCTATACAGTCCGGCAGGCTAAAGAATTTATGGCAGCCCAGGGAATAGCGGTTCGGCTTTAGGCAAAGACCACGCTAGTCCGCCCAATCCGTTTGTCCCGATTAGCTTTGCGAACCACAATCTGAATATCTCGGCCTAGCTTGTTAAGGCATTCCAGCATCTTAGTCTCACTCACCCCATGAAATTGACCGCGTAATAGTTTTGATAACTTAGGCTGAGGTATGCCTAAGACCGCTGCGGCCTCGATTTGGGTCAGACGGCGCTGTGTAATAATTTCAGAAATCTTGAGAGCTAAGTTGGCCTTTACCAGCATCTCCTGATCATTGGCAAATCCAATGTCAGCGAAGACGTTTCCGGAACCTTTTTCAATACCGTTCATTCTTTACTCCTTAGCATGATCTTGAGCCATTTTTAATCGATCGCGCACTAGGTCGATTTCTTGTTTGGGTGTTTCAATGCCGCGTTTCGATTTCTTTTGAAAACAATATAGGACATAAATAACCTCGGCAATTTTTACTGTGTAAACAGCACGAAATGTATCTCCAAGACAGTCCTCTACAACCTCGAGTACTCCAGCCCCTGAAAATCCTTTTAATGGCTTGGCATTTTGATGTTTCTTGCCTTGTTGCGCCAAATACAGTGCAAACCCAAATGCTGATCTCATCTCATCTCATCTGGCATCGCCATTAAATCTTTTTTAGACGACCCTACCCATAGTATGTGTTTATATGGCTTATCCATTTCGAATTATACCTATTTGGATATAATTTGGCAATAGGAACTCAAGGTAACTTTCTATAATCAAATCTATGAAACAGACAACTCTGTCAGAATGAAACCTATGAATAAGTCCACTACGTCATTTAAGCTGAATCCCAATCTTGCTCCAGGCGCATGGCTGGATGACGTGACGTGGAATGAGCAAGGCTTGGTGCCGGTGATTGCTCAAGAGTTTGGCTCTGGCGATATTTTGATGATGGCATGGATGAACCGCGATGCCTTACTTAAAACCATGCAAATCGGTGAGGCAGTATATTGGTCGCGCTCACGTCAAAAGTTGTGGCACAAGGGTGAAGAGTCTGGCCATACGCAAACGGTGAAAGACATTCGCTTAGATTGCGATGGCGATACGATCTTGTTGGTGGTAGATCAAAAAGACGGCATTGCTTGTCATACCGGTGAGCACAGCTGCTTTTTCTTAGACTGGGATGCCAAATCGAGTACGTGGCAAAAATCCGTGGAATAGAATGCAGGTATGAGCAAAGACAGCAATTCCCCCAATTTAGATGCGGTATTGGCCCACCTAGCGGATGTGGTTGATGGTCGCCGTGCGGATTTGGTTGCGGGTAAGGTTGATCCCAAATCCTCTTATATTGCCCAGCTCTTTTCTAAGGGCGATGACGCCATCCTAAAAAAGATTGGCGAAGAGGCTACCGAAACGGTCATGGCAGCCAAAGACTGTCGCAATGGCAATTTAGCCCCAGAGCAACAGGCCCTCCTCGTCGGTGAAATGGCTGATTTGTGGTTTCATTGCCTGGTGGCTTTATCCCAGTTTGGGCTGCGGCCAGAGGATGTCTTGGCAGAGCTCACTCGCCGCGAAGGGGTTTCTGGCATTGCTGAGAAAGCCGCCAGAACACACTAAACCCATCGCTTTTGTAGTACTAAAGCCCCTTTTTGAACGAGCGCACCATGGAAAATCACGAAAACTGTATCTTTTGCAAAATTATTGCTGGAACGATTCCTTGCCAAAAAGTCTATGAAGATGAGGAGGTCTTTGGCTTTAAGGACATTAATCCGGCTGCCCCCATCCATTTTTTGTTGATCCCGAAGCGGCACATCACCACCCTAGAGGCAGATGCGCCCCTCGACGCCCAATTGCTGGGTAGAATGATGGCATTAGCACCACGCTTGGCAGTTGAGCAGGGTTGCCGTCCAGGACGGGATGGCGGTTTTCGTTTAACGCTGAATAATGGCGCAGATGGGGGTCAAGAGGTCTATCACACGCATTTGCATGTGATGGGCGGGCCGCGCCCCTGGAATAAATAAGACAAGGAGAGCAGAAAATGGGTTCATTCAGTATTTGGCATTGGCTAGTTGTTCTGGTGATCGTGATGCTGGTATTTGGTACCAAAAAACTGCGCAATATGGGTAGTGATTTGGGTGGCGCTGTCAAAGGCTTCAAAGACGGCATGAAAACCGGCGAAGACAAAGCAGAGCAGATTCCACAACAAGCAACAGCCCAGCAAACGGCGTCCGCTGACAAAACCGTGGACGTTCAGGCCAAAGACCTCAATAAGTAATCTAGACATGATTGCAATCCCCGCAGTGCCGTTACATGATTGATCTTGGAGTTTCAAAACTCGCATTGATTGCAGTCGTCGCATTGGTAGTTGTCGGGCCAGAGCGTTTGCCTAAGATCGCCCGCATGGCTGGTAATTTATTTAGCCGTGCTCAGCGCTATATGTCAGAAGTGCGCAGCGAGGTGAATCGCCAAATGGAGCTCGATGAATTTAAGAAGCTCCGCGAAGAAAGTACCTCGATGTTCAAGGATGTCGAAAGTAGCCTCAATCAAACGGTGCAAGAGGCCCAGCTCAATTTAAGTGATCAAGCCGACTCTAGTGCTTATGTATCCAACTTTAGTAGCAATATGAGCCTCGATGAAGCCGCCGTCTATCGCGAAAGTTTGCGCCAAGGCCGTGACAGTTGGCGCGTTAAACGCGGTAATCGCCCAACCTGGTTTAAGCATTCCTCGGGCACGCGTACGCGCGTGCAGTCGGGCGCAGCGCGCATGAAGCGCTATCGCCATACCTCATCTATGAAGTAATGTATGACACAGCCGAGCGATAGCAACAGCAATAAACTGAATAACGATGCAGCCGATCACGATGCCAAGGCTGATGCAACCGTAGGCGAAGGTTTGCAAGAAAGTTTTTTATCGCACCTATTTGAGTTACGTGATCGCGTTATCAAAGCGGGCCTTGCCATCATTATTGTGTTTGCCAGCTTGGCGTATTGGGCGCCTGATATTTTTCATATCTTTGCACAGCCACTTTTAAGCTCCTTGCCTGCAGGCGGCAAAATGATTGTGACTGACATTACGGGCTCCTTCTTTGTGCCGATGAAGGTCACCATGCTGGTGGCATTCTTAATTGCCTTGCCATGGGTGCTTTATCAAATGTGGGCCTTTATAGCGCCGGGTCTGTATCAGCATGAGCGTAAATTAGTTATTCCACTCGTGGTGAGTAGCTATAGCCTCTTCCTATTCGGCATGGCCTTTGCTTACTTCTTAGTATTTCCGTCGGTATTTAATTTCATGGCACAGTACAACGCTCCCTTGGGCGCGGAGATGAGTACGGACATTGATAAGTACCTGAGTTTTGCGATGACTACCTTCTTGGCGTTTGGTATTACCTTTGAAGTACCAGTAGTCGTCGTCGTTCTGGTGCGCATGGGCATTGTTACCCTAGCGAAGCTGAAAGAAAGCAGACCCTACGTGATTGTGGGCGCATTTGTTATTGCAGCGGTAGTGACGCCGCCCGACGTCATATCGCAATTACTATTGGCTATCCCAATGACCTTGCTGTATGAGCTGGGATTGTTAATTGCCCGCTTCTACGAGCCCAAGAAATCAGCCGAAGACATAGCGGATGATTTAAAGGATGCAGAGCTAGATAAAGCCAGGGCCGAGGCAGAGCAACAGCCCTAGATTTAGTAAACCGTAGTATTTCCTTTTTGGGGATGGCGCTTTGTTTCCTTGGCAAACGTATTCAGCAACCACTGGTTAACCTTATCAAAGCGGTAACGCCGTTGCCGCAAGTTACCTTCGCGCATCCTGCCTTCAACTAACTCATCCTCATCTGCTGCATCGCGTGATGCAGAGGCTGCCCCATGCTCATTGCTGGCGTTGCCCATAAATACTTTTCCAGCGGCCAGTAAAGCCCGGCGTTGCCCAATGGTTTCAATCTGAATTAACCTCGGCAAAATCTTTGGAAGCTCCCACCGAATATCGACCACTACGCAGTGCTCATGTTGCAGCTGGGCGATGTCGGCCAACAGTAATTCGGCTTTACTAAAATGAAACTGATTGGCAACAACTAAGCGGTGGCATAGCAAGAGCCATTCGTATTCGATTTTGTACTCGGCATGGCGATTAATGGCTTGTTCGGCCAAAAGTGCTAAATCATACCAATGGTTTGCTGCAGGCTTAGGGCAGCTTTCCAAAATCTTCGTAAGCAAGTCCCTGGCTTCATGAATGCCTTGTTGTTGGGCTTGCCATACCCAATAGGAGGCTTGTAATCCTTTAACCTTCTCATCCAGCCTCTCTCGCTTGCGCCACAGGTTGGCTCCTTTCCGAAACTGCGACTGGGCATGCCCTAGATCGGCGGCACGATCGAAGCAGCGATCACTCTCGGTCGCGTTGTATCCGGAGAACTGCGGGCGACGGTAAATCTCACCCAGCGAAAACCACGCATCCCGATCACCGTCTTTGGCGGCAAGTTCTAACCAATGGACGGCTTTCTTCAGAGAGGCGTTCGAGCGACCCTGATCGACTTCGGCGGCGCCCGATGTGACAACGGAAGCAGGAGCGCCATTGAGCTGCGCCAACTGCAATCCGAGTGTCAGCCTTGCAATCGTTAAGCCCATTTCAGCGGCTTCCAGCAAATGATCTTGTTTGCCGCTTGCTAACCACTGCGCCCACAGACCGGATAGCGTTTCATCTTTGGGTTGCAGGCGAAGCAATAATTCTTTAGCGGCTTGGGTAAAACTATTTTCTGTTTCAGCAAGCGATTGCAAATAGGATTTGCACACCAACTGCAACGAAGGCAAATCAGCGGCTGGCATGAAATCCATCGTCGTAAGATCAGCAGATGCGAGCCAATCGCGCAAGCGCGCTTGTTCCGCGACAGTCTCTGGCGACAATAAAAACTGAATCAGTTGCCACCGTGCATTGAGCGCAAGGTGAGAGGGCGCTGGCAGAGTAGAGCCTGAATGGAATGGGTACGGCGTATCTTCAGCTAACTCCCAAAACAGCTTCCAGCCAAACGGGAATGCCGGCGAGCCAACTGTATTGGCAAGGGGAATCGTGCTGAGCAAACTATAAATAGGGGCCAGCGGAGCACTCAAATCCAATTCACTAGTTTGAGTAGTGCTTGTATCTGCAACCAATTGATTTGTAATGGAAAAAAAAGATTTTTCTAACCAAACTAAAGAATTGGAGGGCTGAATGGGGGTATTAAAGGCCCCAGTCAAATAAGCCGAAGCTAAACTTTGTTGCGCAGAAACATCACCAAAACGGGCTGATTGCAGGATTTTTAGGAATTCACGGCTTGCCATCTGACAATTTTGGCACCAACAGGCTAAAAAGAGCAAAAAACCAAGCCCTTGTTGCCGTGATACAACAAAGAAAGCCAAAAAACATCCTTTTCACAAGCAAAAGCACTGTGTTGTGCCTCTACACCTAGTCTATTAGCCCGAAAGAGAGAAAATTCATGGGTCCCAAATCGTTTTGGGCATTACTTTTAATTTATGGAGATTTAAAGAATGAAAAAATCGCTATTCGCAATCGCAGCGGTAACAGCATTTGCTGGTGCAGCTCAAGCGCAGTCCTCAGTGACTGTTTATGGTATTTTAGACGTTGGTTATGTAGGTGCAAATCAGCGCGCAGCTGCACCAAACGCAACCGCAGTTAAAGGCACATCGAGCTCATTTCAATCCCAAGGTTCAGAGTCTACAAACCGCATCGGTTTCCGTGGCACTGAAGATTTGGGCGGCGGCATGACAGCCAACTTTGTATTTGAAACAAACTTAAATACATCAACAGCAACTTGG
>CANHMJ010000054.1 GCA_947461805.1 Burkholderiaceae bacterium | reverse complement strand
TTGACTGCTCCCGGTAACTAAGGTGACGTCCCGATCGCGATCGGCAGGCTCACGCAAGGGGCCGGCCGGCAATAAAAAGCCATTGCCTTCACCGCGGTGATCGCGCACGACGATTTCAATATCACGGCCACCTTCGCGCGCTGCCCAGCGGGTAAGGTCTTGGTGTTGTAAACCATCGTCGCTGATGATGACGTTGACTTCGGGATTTGCGTTTAAGAGTGTACGAATACTTTTACGGCGCTTTGGGCATACCCAAATGGGTACTGCGTCTTGCGTGCGCTGAGCCATGAGTACGGGTTCATCGCCAACCACGGTAGGATCCGATTTGCTATTTACTTGCATGGGATTGGATTGCGTAGAGTGGCTACGGCCGCCATAGCCTCGGCTGACGATGCCGGGATAAAAACCCCGTGCGCGCAGCCGTTCAGCAAGTGCAATGACGATGGGGGTTTTGCCAGTGCCGCCCACGCGCAAATTACCAACAATAATGATGGGTACTGAAAATGGTTTTCCGACTCCAATGCCGAGATCACGCAATGCGTTTTTGCTGGCTACAAAAAGACCAAGGAGCTTGGATAGCGGCCATAAAAGCCAACTGATGATGCCGCGTCGCTCCCAAAAAGCGGGCGCCGATCGACCTGGGGTTGGTGCTTTATGCACGGTCAGCCGGCTGCATTATTTGCTGCCTTGACTACTAAAGACGACGTTGGGCAGATTCGCGTCACGCGCTGCCTCGAGGGCGCGCATCACCGCCTGATGGGGTGCTTTGGCATCGGCATCGATGTTAACTTGGGGGCTATTTTCTAGGCTCGTTTGTGCGGTTGGATTGGCGATTTTACTCAGGGATGGGGCTAATTGGCTCCGATCAATTACCTTGCCGTTGAGGGCGTAGCGACCATCGCGGCTCACTGTAATCGTGATGGATTGCGGTTTTATTGACGCATCAGAACCGCTTGCATTCGGCAATGTAATCGCCAGTTCGTTGTACCGTGTAAAGGTGGTCGAGACCATTAAGAAAATCAAAACCACCAGCAACACATCAATAAATGCAATCAGATTTATTTCCGGTTCCGTGCGCGCAAAGCGATTGGTGTTCCGTAGCGAGCCGAGATGGACTCGCTGAGCGCTTAGGCGTTGCGCAATCCAGCTCATGTATTTTCGGGGTAGAGTTTTTTAAAAAGCTGACGTGCGAACTCTTCACATTCCCGCTGCCGTTGATCGGCCATGGCCCGTAAGCCACGCCAACCGGCATAGGCCGGTATTGCAATCAACAGTCCAAATGCCGTGTTGTAGAGCGCAATTGAAATGCCGTTCGCCAACTGCTGCGGGTTACCCCCGCTGCCGGTCACGATCCCTTGGCTACCAAAAATTTCAATCATGCCAACCACGGTACCAAATAAACCGAGGAGTGGGGCAAGGGTTGCAATCGTGGCCAAGGCCCCGAGGTAGCGTTCCAACTTAACCCAGGCGGTATCGGTAAGCGCAGCAAGCTCTTCGAGTGCCTGCCCGGCTGAATGCCCTGCCTGTTTTTCAGAGAGAATGGAGGCGAGGAGTGTGCCGATCACAGAACTCTGGCGCAAATCCTGAATTAATCCCGCTGAGATTGCTTTTCTACTGGCGATTCCCTCGGCCAAGCCAAAAGCAACTTCCAAGTCGGTTCGAGGCGCAATGTGCCCTTGGCGCAGGTACCAACTCCTCTCCATCAGAATGGCAAGGCCAAAAATGGAGAGGGCTAAGAGGGGCCAAATAGGCCAACCGGCAGACAGTAAGATGGTGTACATAAGATCAGTACTTTAGCTGAAATGAAATGGGCTTCTGGATCGACAGGGATTGCTAGAAGCTTGATATTTTTCGGAAATTTAAGTTTGGCGGGGTTTTGGTTGGGCTGTGGATAACTCTGTGCAAAACTTTTGACCTTATAAATCATAAGTCATTGATTTATAGTGAGGCATAGCTAATTAAGGCAATAGAATGAAACAAATTAGAAAAAATTTCTCTATATTAATCAATAAGTTATAGTAATTTTATGGGATTTATAAGACATTACGGGTCAGCAAATGCTTACTTCTTAATTCAGTACCATAATGCCGTACAAGTCTGTGGATATGTATTGACCTTGGTAAGCAAACCCCCCTTTATTCATCAAAATCGACCCCTAGAAAATGCCTGAAGTACCGAACCCCATTCTGAGTGTTGGCGATCTAAACCGTGCCATTGCTACATCCTTGCAAGACCAGTTTGATTCTGTATGGGTTAGCGGCGAGGTATCGAACTTTAAGGCTTATGACAGTGGGCACTGGTACTTCTCCTTAAAAGACGAGGAGGGGCAAATTCGGTGTGTCATGTTCCGCGGCAAAAATGCCCAGGTGGGATTTATGCCCCAATCGGGGGATTTGGTTGAAGTCGGGGCCAGTCTCGGCTTGTATGTTCCGCGCGGGGACGTGCAATTAACGGTCCAGGTCATGCGGCGCGCTGGCATGGGAGGGCTCTTTGAAGCCTTTTTAAAGCTCAAAGCCAAGTTGGCCAAAGAGGGGCTATTTGAAGCAGATCGAAAACGCCCTATACCGACTCACCCGCGCGCGATCGGCATCGTCACCTCGCCCCAGGCGGCGGCTTTAAAAGATGTGCTCAGTACCTTAAGTCGAAGAGCGCCCCATATTCCGATTGTGATTTACCCCACCTTAGTCCAGGGCCCAGAAGCACCTCTTAGCATCATCGCCGCACTCGAACATGCCAATCGGGAGGCCGCAGTGGATGTGATTCTGCTCGTGCGTGGCGGTGGCAGCATTGAAGATTTGTGGGCATTCAATCACGAGCAGTTGGCGTATGCAATTGCAGAATCAACCTTACCCATCGTTTGTGGCGTAGGGCACGAGACGGATACAACGATTGCCGATTTTGTCGCGGATTTGCGCGCGCCAACACCGACTGGTGCGGCTGAGATGGCGGCGCCGCGGCGCGATCAATTACTAGCCGAGTTGGTGAGTATGAAGCAGGGCATGACACAAGCCATCGAGCGTCGACTCGAACGCGAGGCGCAGACCCTTGATCAATTTGCACTGCGCTTAAACCATGCTCTGCCCAATCCCGAGCGGATGCGTGAACAGATTCAGAATCTCCGGCAACGCTTGGGTCAATCGTGGATGGTACGGACGCAATACTGGCAGCAGCATCAGCAGCACCTCGCGGCGCAGTTAGAGGCGCTCAGTCCGCAGCGTACCTTGGAGCGGGGTTATGCCGTGATCTTGCAGCAAGGTGCAGGAGCAGTGCGCAAGCCAGATCAGCTGCTCGCCCAGCACGATTACCGCATTCAATTGGCCGAGGGTAGTGCCGAAGTCACCTTAGCCAAGGTGAAGCCTCAGTAGCGGATCGGCTCAAGCAGCAAGGGAACACCAAAGGTGTCTTGTACTTTATCTTGAATCGTTTTTGCTAATGCCAAGACAGCATCAGCGGTACCGCCACCGTGATTGACGAGCACCAAGGCTTGGTGTTGATATACGCCTACAGCGCCAGCGCGCAGGCCCTTAAAGCCGCAGCGATCAATCATCCAGCCAGCCGCTAATTTACGCTTGCCTTCGTGCTCATTCCCCTCGGGGTAAGACACCAATTCAGGAAACTGCTCAAGCAAGCGTAGATACTGCGACTGTTCGACAATCGGATTTTGAAAGAAGCTACCCGCATTGCCGATCAATTTGGGATCCGGTAGTTTGCGATTGCGAATTTTGCATACAGCAACCATCACTTCCTCGGCTGTTGGCACATGATCGCTTGCAAATGCAGCCGCCAAATCGGCATAGCGCAAGCGGGGAGCCCACGCAGCTGGCAAGTAAAAATACACGCGCGTAATGATGTAGCGATTGGGATGGGCTTTAAAAATACTGTTGCGATACGCAAATGCGCATTCGCTCGCCAGCAAATTAACCACGGTTTTGGAGTGGCAATCGTAGGCCTCGATCGATTGAATGTATTCACCCACCTCAACGCCATAGGCACCAATGTTCTGAATCGGCGCAGCGCCCACCGTACCCGGAATCAGCGCGAGGTTCTCTAGACCGGGCAGGCTTTGGTCGAGCGTCCAAATCACAAAGTCATGCCAGTTCACGCCAGCCCCAACCGTAACTACAGCGCCGCTGGCATCCTGTTGCGTGATCGCCTGCCCTGCTATGTCCATAAGTAAGGTAACCCCCGGAAGCAGTGGCGGCAAGATGACATTGCTGCCACCGCCCAATACTCGCCATGGAAGACCCGCCGCCTCAATAGCCTGAATGACTGCACTAATTTGATCGGCATGGGTAATGGAATACGCTTGCTTAGCAAGTACTTCAAAGCCAAAGCTATTACGCGCCCGCAAGGAATAGTCAGGCAGCACCTCTGGAATCCCCGGGATCCCTAAGGGCGGGGCTGTTTTAGGCGTGGAAGGCGCATTTGGGGCGGAGTTCATGCCACAATCTTATTCGTCTTCCGTAATTTTGAGTAAAGAGGAGTAATAAATGCCAACATTTGACGTAGTGTGTGAGCCAAATATGGTGGAATTAAAGAACGCCATTGAACAGGCCAATAAAGAGATCTCGACCCGCTTTGACTTTAAAGGATCGGATTCTAGGGTCGAGCTAAAAGAAGAGCTCCTCATTTTATTTGCGGACGATGACTTTAAATTGGGTCAAGTACGCGATGTCATGATTAATAAAATGGCCAAGCGCAACGTCGATGTGCGTTACCTCAAAGATGACAAGCTGGAAACCATTGGCGGCGACAAGCGCAAGCAAAGCATGAAGATTCAAAAAGGCGTGACCTCGGATTTATCGAAAAAAATTGTGCGCATTATCAAAGACAGCAAGATTAAGGTGCAAGCCAGCATTCAGGGGGATGCCGTTCGGGTTACTGGTGGCAAGCGGGATGATCTGCAAGAGGTGATGGCGTTACTGCGCAAAGACGTCAGCGAAGCCCCATTGGGTTTTGATAACTTTAGGGACTAAGCAGCCATCGGCGTGACCTTGAGAGCCGCTACAACGCAGATGGAGCAAGCACTATCGCCACTCTCATCCGAAGCAATTGAGCGATTCTGCGATGCCTGCTGGCTAGAAGATGGTCTCGCCAAGAATAGCCTTTCTGCCTATCGACGTGATTTGCTTTTATTGGCGCAATGGTTGCAGCACGAGCGTGGCATCGATTTGTATGCCGCCACTGAAACTGAGTTAACCGCCTACATTGCGCATCGTCGCGAAGATAAAGCCACCACAGCCAATCGACGCCTCACCGTGTTTAAACGGTTTTATCGCCACGCCTTGCGTCACCAATGGGTAAAGCGGGACCCGTGTATGACATTGCGTGCTGCTAAACAGGCGCAGCGCTTTCCGAAGACCTTAAGCGAGGATCAGGTCACGCGCTTAATACAGGCGCCCGACATCGAAACCCCTTTGGGTTTACGCGATCGCACCATGCTGGAGTTGATGTACGCCAGCGGTCTGCGCGTTTCTGAAATCGTCAACCTCAAAACCGTTGCCATTAGCCTTAATGAAGGGGTAGTACGCATCGTCAATGGCAAGGGCGGTAAAGAACGCCTCGTGCCTTTTGGTGGCGAAGCGGGGGAGTGGTTACGCCAATACCTTGGGGAAACGCGGGCAACACTATTGGCCGGCAAAACATCCGATGCGGTATTCATTGGTCGGCACACCGGCGGTGCCCTGACCCGCCAAGCATTTTGGGCCTTAATTAAGCGGTATGCTGCACTTGCCCAAATTCCGGTAGCACTTTCACCGCATACCCTGCGGCATGCATTTGCCACGCATTTACTCAATCATGGCGCTGATTTACGGGTGGTTCAGTTGCTTCTTGGGCATGCCGATATATCCACTACGCAGATTTACACCCACGTTGCACGAGAACGGCTCAAATCAATTCACCAGCACCATCATCCCAGAGGTTAGTCATTCCGGTACTGCTTACTCATCAAGCAGTAGCTGGATTTGAGGCCATTTATTAATAATGATTAAGATAGTGCCATGACTTGGCTACTAATTCCCTTTGCTTACCTGATTGGCTCAATTTCATTTGCAGTCGTGGTGAGTAAATGCATGCGTTTGCCCGATCCATACTCGTACGGATCTGGTAATCCTGGGGCAACCAATGTGCTTCGGACTGGCAATAAGCGGGCAGCCGTGTTTACCTTGCTTGGCGATGCTCTTAAGGGGTGGCTGGCAGTGGTGATTGCGCGTGTTGTACTGGATGAGTCAGGATTGACGCAAGGAACATCGGCATGGATTTTATGCGGCGTTGTGATCGCTGTTTTTCTGGGCCACCTATATCCCTTGTTTCATGGATTCAAGGGGGGTAAGGGTGTTGCAACGGCTTGCGGCATTTTGTTTGGCATTAATTTGATTCTGGGACTAGCAACCTTGGCTACCTGGCTTATTGTGGCGTTCTTTTTGCGCTACTCTTCACTCGCTGCCTTGGCCGCTGCTGTTTTTGGCCCGATTTATTTTGTTTTCCTGTTCGGCTTTCAGCCTATGGCCATTGCCCTCGCCGTGGTTTGTGCTTTGCTGGTCTGGCGTCACCGAAGCAATATACGTAACTTAATCAATGGCACCGAGGCGCGCATTGGCAAGAAAAAAACGCCATCACCAAACACTGCGGAGAAAGTTGAATGACGATTGCATTTGCATGCGTACTGATTGCAGGTCTACTGCCGATCGTGGCAGCGGGCATTGCGAAGTTTGGCTTTAAAGATTTTGATAACAGTAATCCGCGCCAATGGTTAGCTCAGCAAACTGGCTTTCGGGCGCGCGCCAATGCAGCGCAAGCTAATACCTTTGAATCACTGCCATTCTTTTTTATTGCGATCGCGATTGCAGCCATTACGCAAGCACCGCAAGATCGCATTGATCTATTGGCAGTCATTTACGTATTGGCGCGCGTTGCTTTTATTGTTTGTTATGTCGCTGACTGGCCTAAATTGCGTACTGCTGTTTGGACCATAGCGCTAGCAGCAATCATTGCTATCTTTTTCCAGATTTAACCCTGGCCTGTGAAGGTGATCATTTTTGATTACCATTCATTAAATCAACCCTTTCCATAAAAAGTCCATGCCCGCTCAGAAACCTAGCCTTAAATCCAAGGTGGCTGCCAAAGCCCCACTCAAAGCAGTTCAGTCGCCTGCTAAGAAGGCGGTCACCACCAAGGCGGCGGTGGGTAGGAGTCCTGCAAAGACCGACGATGGCGTGCCACTTTCGACCATTATTCGTCGTCGTATTCAGGCAAAGAAAGCCCGCTTTCATGCCAATGACAATATCGCTCAATTTATGCAGCCGGGTGATTTAGAGGGCTTAGTCGATGAAGTGGCGGTAAAGATGCAGGCGGTCCTAGAGAGCCTGGTAATCGATACAGAGAGTGACCACAATACGCACAATACCAGTCAACGCGTTGCAAAAATGTTCGTCAAAGAAGTATTTAATGGGCGTTATGTTGAGCAACCCGCCCTCACGAAATTTCCAAACGTCAGTCACCTCAATGAGCTGATGATCATTGGCCCCATTACGGTTCGCAGTGCCTGCTCTCATCACCTATGCCCCATCATGGGCCGTGTCTGGATTGGTGTTTTGCCGAGTAAAGAATCTGCACTGATTGGCTTGTCGAAGTATTCACGGCTGACCGAGTGGGTCATGTGTCGCCCTCAAATTCAAGAAGAGGCCGTAGTGCACCTTGCTGACATGCTCGAGAAAAAGATTCGTCCGGTTGGGGTTGCGATTGTGATGGACGCAGATCATTTTTGCATGCAGTGGCGCGGGGTAAAAGACCGCGATTCGAAGATGATAAATAGCGTGATGCGCGGTGCTTTTTTAAAGGACGCTAATCTACGCCGTGAATTTTTGGCGTTAATGGACCGCCGCTAAAAGGGCGCGCTAGGCCAGTTTTTAAATTGAGAACGGTTCTCAATCAAATAACCATATAAATCAGTTACTTAAAGCGTAAGCCCAGCATGAA
The DNA here is from genome assembly GCA_947461805.1 of Burkholderiaceae bacterium. GTDB lineage: Bacteria > Pseudomonadota > Gammaproteobacteria > Burkholderiales > Burkholderiaceae > Polynucleobacter. The sequence goes on along the minus strand of CANHMJ010000054.1, from coordinate 1,001 downwards.
GCGCTTCTGTTTTATGATTCGTACAGAATTATTTGCATTGTTAATTTTTACGCGTACCACCCTTTGGAGAATGTATGAAAACTAGTCGTCGCCAATTTATGATTATGTCCGCTGCCGGTGCTTGCAGCATTGCCTTGAGCAATACCGTTCAAGCCCAAGCGATGGTTGCTGAAACCGATCCACAGGCAGCAGCCTTGGGTTACGTAGCTGATGCTACTAAAGTGAATAAAGCCAAGTTCCCTAAGTACGCGGCTGGTCAAGTTTGTTCCAATTGCGCCCTGTTTCAAGGCTCTGGCCCTGTTGGTGGCTGCAGTTTGTTTGGCGCGAAAAAAGTGGCTGGCCCAGGCTGGTGCTCTGCATGGGCTAAGAAGGGTTAATTTCTAGTCAGCAGTTCGTTTCAAGTCATAGTATGGCCATCTTCGGATGGCCATATTTTTTTGTGCAGTCGTCGCATGCGGGGTAACTCAATTCGCTATTGGCCCCTCAGAAGGTAAACCAACGGCTAAGCAATAATCATCAAAGCCGGAGCGCAAAAGAAAAAGGCTGCCGAGGCAGCCTTTCTCAATCACAGCAAATGCAATTACACGTTTGCTAAGTGTGCTTCCAAGGTCTTGGTGAACTTGTTTGCGTGGCTACGCTCAGCCTTAGCCAAAGTCTCAAACCAGTCAGCGATTTCATCAAAGCCTTCGTCGCGTGCAGTCTTAGCCATGCCTGGGTACATGTCGGTGTACTCGTGTGTCTCGCCTGCAATAGCAGACTTGAGTGCATCTTCAACCGTCTTTGCTGGCAAGCCAGTTTCTGGATCGCCACTACCACCAGCAATCAAATACTCCATGTGACCATGGGCGTGACCTGTTTCACCTTCAGCAGTTGAACGGAAAACAGCTGCTACGTCGTTTGCACCAGCAACGTCAGCCATGTTTGCGAAATACAAATAACGGCGGTTGGCTTTGGATTCGCCAGCGAATGCGGCCTTCAAGGACTCTTCAGTCTTTGTGCCT
>CANHMJ010000053.1 GCA_947461805.1 Burkholderiaceae bacterium | reverse complement strand
CGCATCGGCTGCAGCGGAACCTGCATGCATTACTGTTCTCATCATGGTCATACTTTTACCTTTTCACGAAACACTACTCGAGCCAATATGTTGAGGCCCAATACAGCAAATGTAATCAAGAGTGCACCACCCCAGGCTAAGTTAATCCAGTTATCGTAGGGGCTCATGGCAAACTGGAAAATCACCACCGGCAAATTCGCCATCGGCGCATTCATATTGGTGGAGAAGAATTGATTATTTAGTGCAGTAAATAGGAGGGGTGCAGTCTCGCCGCTAACGCGCGCTAAAGCCAATAAAATTCCGGTAATAACTCCGCTCTTCGCTGCCGTTAAGGTAATACTGACAGCTACCTTCCATTTGGGGGCTCCCAAAGCGTATGCGGCCTCCCTTAGGGTCAATGGCACTAAACGCAGCATGTTTTCAGTGGTGCGGACCACCACTGGAATAGCGATTAAGGCCAGAGCAATAGTACCTGCCCATCCAGAGAAATGCTTGACTTGATAAACCACAATGGCATAAACAAATAAGCCAATAACAATCGATGGCGCCGACAACATAATATCGGTCACAAAGCGAGTTACTTCAGCAAACTTACTATTGTTGCCATACTCGGATAGATATATACCAGCCAAAATACCAATCGGCGTACTAATAAAGGTACAGGCGCCTACGATCATAAGGCTTCCGACAATCGGATTAGCCAATCCACCGCCTTCCGTTCCGGGGGCTGGCGTACTCTGCAGGAATAAGGAGGGACTGATTGCAGCAAATCCTTTATAGAGCAGGACCGATAAAATCCAGAATAAGAAAATCATTCCAATACTCATCGCGATCAGCGACAAGGTAAGACCAATGGCATTGACCCGCTTACGCTTATTGAAGAGCGCTTGATCCATACCTTTTGCAATGGCAGAACCGGATTTAAATTGAGCATTACTCATCAGGTCTTTACTCCTTGATTGGCTTCCATGCGCATCAGCATGACTTTTGCTAGCGACAACACAATAAATGTAATAGCAAAAAGAGCCAATCCCAGAAGAAATAGCGATGAATAATGGGCGCCAATTTCTGCCTCGCCAAACTCGTTGGCCAAGGTAGAGGCGATCGAATTACCCGGCGCAAAAAGCGAGGCCTTGAGTTTATGGGCATTGCCAATCACGAAGGTGACTGCCATGGTTTCGCCCAAAGCACGGCCTAAGCCAAGCATGATGCCGCCAATGACGCCTGTTTTGGTATACGGCAAGACCACATTGCGAACCACTTCCCATGTAGTACAGCCGATACCATAGGCTGACTCTTTAAGTACGGGTGGCACAATTTCAAATACGTCGCGCATCACCGAGGCAATAAACGGCAAAATCATCATAGCCAAAATCAGGCCAGCACAAAGAATACCAATGCCATTAAATGCACCAGAAAAAAGAATGCCTAGGCCTGGTATCTGACCCAGGGTAGCTGCTAAAGCAGGCTGAATGTAATCAGCAAATAAGGGGGCAAAAATAAAGAGGCCAAACATGCCATAAATAATCGATGGCACAGCGGCTAGAATTTCTATGGCGGTTCCCAGTGTGCGGCGCAAACTCTTGGGGCAAATTTCAGTCAAAAAAACGGCAATACCAAAACTCAATGGCACCGCAATCAGTAATGCAATTAGCGAAGTGATCACAGTTCCATAGATAGCGATTGCGCCACCGAATTCACCATTAATAATGTCCCACTCTACGGTGGTAAAAAATCCAAAACCAAATTGTTGAAATGCGGGATAGGCATTAATAATCAGAGAAGCAATAATGCCGAGTAAGGCCAACAAAACCGAGAGCGCGAAAAATTGCGTTACAAAATAAAAGAGTTTGTCGAGCACACGCTGACGCTTAGCAATGCCGATTGATTGGGTGCTAACGAGGCCAGCTGAAACTAAATTTTTCATAAATCGGCTACCTTCAATGGACTACTTCCGATATGCTGCAAAAACTACTTAAAATTAACAAACAATTACCCCACCGAAGCGGGGTAATTGCTCATACAACCGTAATATTACTTGTTTTGAATCTGAGTCCAAACGTTCTTACGAATGAAGTCAATGGTTGATGCCGGCATTGGCACATAATCCAAATCAATCGCCATCTTGCCGCCTTCTTTGAAAGCAAAATCAAAGAACTTGATTACTTCAGCAGAAGTTGCTTTGTTGGTTGGTTGCTTGTACATCAGAATGAAGGATGCGCCTGTAATTGGGAAAGACTTAGCACCAGGAGCATCGGTAATGAATGTACCCATTCCTGGAATCTTTGCCCAATCAGTACCGGCTGCAGCAGCCGCGAACGTGGTGTCGTCTGCAACCACAAACTGACCATCCTTATTCTTTAACTGCACAGTGGTCATGTTGTTTTTCTTCGCATAAGCGTACTCAACGTAGCCAATCGAATTTTTCACACGGCCAACGTTTGCAGCAACACCTTCATTGCCTTTGCCGCCAACCGAAGAAGCTGCAGGCCATTTGACCGCTGCACCAGCACCAACCGCACTCTTCCACTCGCTGCTTACTTTTGCTAAGTAGTCGGTGAAAATAGCGGTAGTACCAGAGCCGTCAGCACGGTGGACTACGGTAATCTCGCCAGCTGGAATATTGAGGCCTGGGTTGAGCAGCGCAATGCGCTTGTCGTTCCAGTTGGAAATAGTACCCTGGAAAATATCAGCCAAAACCACGCCATCTAATTTGAGTTGATTTGGCTTAAGGCCTTGAACGTTAATGATCGGAACTACACCGCCAATGATGGCTGGAAACTGGACCATACCGTCTTTTTCGAGGTCTTCAAACTTAACTGGGTTGTCGGTAGCGCCGAAATCAACCGTCTTTGCTTTAATTTGCTTAATACCGCCAGAAGAGCCGATTGACTGGTAGTTCATGCTTGAGCCAGAGCGGGCTTTATAGGCCTCAGCCCATTTAGCGTAAATTGGAAATGGGAATGTCGCGCCAGCGCCGGTGATATCGGCAGCCATTGCTGTTGGAGCAAAACCCACTGTTGAAATCGAAAGGGCAGCTACAGTAAGCGCCTTTTTCAGAGTCAATTTCATTTCATTGTCCTTTAATAGAGTTACCGCACAGCGCGATGAGTGAACAATAAAGAGGCAATGTGACGGCTTTGTGACATCCCGCTTTTTAATAAAAAAGCCTTACAAAACAATGCTTTAAATTAAATATTTCTTATGTGGGTATGGTTGCGGCAATGGTTTTAGCGCAGTCTGTCGCCTGCTGTTGGTCTTTCGCCTCGACCATAACGCGCAAAACCGGCTCAGTGCCCGAAGCCCGAATCAATACCCTGCCGGTATTACCAAGCTGGGCAGTAATGGAATTAACCACCTCAACTACCTTGGCATCAACCCGCCAATCATAGCCAGAGGCAACTTTGACGTTTATCAAGACTTGGGGAAAGACGATCACCCCGTATAGCAACTCGGCAAGGGATTTGCCTTGTTTGCGCATCGCTGCCAATACTTGCAAGGCAGCAACCGTGCCATCGCCCGTGGAGTGCTGATCAAGGCAAAGCAAGTGACCTGAACCCTCGCCGCCCAATGTCCATTGGTACTTTTTCAACAGCTCTAAAACGTATCGGTCGCCCACATTGGCGCGCTCAAATTGCAGGCCTAAGGCCCGAATCGCCTGCTCAATGGCGGCATTGGTCATCAAGGTGCCGACCACCCCGCCCAATTTCAGCCCACGATCTACACGGTCCTTCGCCAGCACATACAAGAGTTCATCACCATTAAAAAGACGGCCTGTGCCATCGACCATTTGCAAGCGATCGGCGTCGCCATCCAGCGCAATACCCAAATCAGCCTGATGCTCTTTGACTTTGGCAACCAGTGCTGCTGGGGCGGTTGCGCCACAGCCATCGTTAATGTTGCGACCGTTGGGTTCAACGCCGATGGAAATCACTTCTGCGCCGAGCTCATGAAACACATTGGGGGCCGATTGATAGGCAGCACCATTGGCGCAATCGACAACAATTTTCAAGCCACGCAAGTTCAGTGCTGCAGGGAAAGTGGATTTGCAGAACTCAATATAACGTCCAGTAGCGTCGTCTAAGCGGAAGGCTTTGCCGAGGTACTTCGAGTTCACACAACCTAGGGGCTGATCTAAAGCGGCTTCGATCGCCAACTCCGATGCATCCGATAATTTATCACCCTCGGGCGAGAAAAACTTAATGCCGTTGTCTTGGTATGGGTTGTGCGATGCGGAGATCACCACACCCGCAGAGAGTCGCAATGTTTTTGTCAGGTATGCCACACCGGGGGTTGGCATAGGACCGCAGAGCATGACATCGACTCCGGCTGCAGAAAATCCAGCCTCCAATGCAGCCTCCAATAGATAGCCCGATACGCGTGTGTCCTTGCCAATTAAAACGGTACAGCGCTCGCCTGCAGGAGCCGCTTCCTTTAAAACGCAGCCTGCAGCGTATCCCAGGCGCATGATGAAATCCGGAATGATCGGGGCCTTGCCCACTTCTCCGCGAATGCCGTCAGTACCGAAATACTTTTTTTTGTTTGCTGTCATAAGAGCTCATTATAAAACTGGCATGCAAAGGGGTGTGTGCTTTTGCCCATCATCATGCTGCTTGGGATGCAGCCCATATCTTTAGGGCATCAATAGTCTCAGGAACATCGTGCACGCGTACGATACTTGCGCCCCGCTCTGCCGCCAACACTGCAGCAGCTACGCTGGGCACAAGTCGATCGCCGACTTCTCGCCCGGTAATTTTGCCCAGCATCGATTTTCGGGAAATTCCAGCTAAAACTGGATGGCCGTTTTGCGTGAACTTTGCAAATTCTTGCAGCATTCTTAAGTTGTGTTCAAGGCTCTTACCAAAACCAAAACCGGGATCAATCGCAATTCGCTCTGCAGCAATACCTTGCTCAATTAAGCTTGTAGTGCGTTCCATCAAAAACGCCTTGACCTCACTGACTACATTTACATAGCTTGGATTGAGTTGCATGGTGATGGGGTCACACTGCATGTGCATTAATACAATGCCGCAGTTGCGCGCCAGTGCAGAATCAAGCACCACGTTCTCTGCGCCCGCTTGGCGCAAGGCCCAAATATCATTCACGCAATCCACGCCGGCCAGCAAAGCCTCTCGCATGGTTTCTGCTTTATAAGTGTCAATCGATAAGGCAACGCCACAATCGGTGAGTGCCTCTATGATCGGCAGCACCCGATCCAATTCTTCTTGCAGTGAAACCGGAATGGCGCCAGGCTTGGTTGATTCACCGCCAATATCAATCAGGTCCACGCCAGCAGCAACCATTGCCTCCGCTTGCCGCACGGCATCGTCTTTTGCATAAAAGCGACCGCCATCCGAAAATGAATCGGGTGTGGCATTCAATATGCCCATCACCAAGGGTCGCTGGCGATTGGCTCGCCTTTGCTCTAGCTCAAAAAGAAAACGCCCGCAACGCCATGTTGCGGGCTGTTTAAGCAATTGCATTGCGCTAATCTAAGGCGCTATTTACGCAGCTGCGGGTGCACTGCCCGCGGTTGGCTCAGTTGGGCCACCCGCTGAATTACCAAATGCAGTCGCCGGTGCTGGCTTAGGCGCGCGTGGAGGACGACCATCCATGATGTCGTTGATTTGCTCAGCATCAATGGTTTCCCACTCCATCAGGGCAGTAACCATCGCCTCGACCTTGTCTTTGTGATTTTCGAGAATCGATTTTGCGAGCGCATATTGGCTGTCAATCAAGCTCCGAATTTCCGCATCGACTTTTTGCTGAGTTAACTCTGAAACCGACTTCGAGCTGTTCGGACCAAACATGCCCTGCTGCTCGGTATCCACATACACCATGGTACCTAAGCTATCGCTCATACCGTAGCGCGTCACCATATCGCGCGCCATCTTAGTTGCGCGCTCAAAGTCATTGGATGCACCCGTACTCATGGAATTCAGAAACACTTCTTCTGCTGCACGGCCGCCAAACAAAATAGCCAGCTCCTCAAGCATACGGTCTTTGTATAAATTGACGCGATCAAACTCTGGCAACTGCCAGGTGACGCCCAGAGCCATGCCACGGGGCATGATAGTAACCTTGTGTACTGGGTCGGCTTTCGGCAACACTTTTGCAACCACCGCATGGCCTGACTCATGGTAAGCCGTATTGCGACGCTCTTCTTCACGCATCACAGCCGACTTACGCTCAGGGCCCATGTAAATTTTGTCTTTCGCATCTTCAAAGTCTTGCATGTCGACTGAACGCTTGTTGCGGCGTGCAGCAAAGAGTGCAGACTCGTTCACCAAGTTAGCTAAATCAGCACCAGAGAAGCCTGGAGTACCGCGCGCTAAGACGGCTGCATTGACGTCGGGACTAATGGGTACCTTGCGCATATGCACTTGCAAAATCTGCTCACGACCACGAATGTCAGGCAAGCCAACATGCACTTGACGGTCAAAGCGGCCCGGGCGCAATAAAGCGCGATCCAAAACGTCGGAACGGTTGGTCGCTGCAACGACGATGACGCCGCTGTTGCTTTCAAAACCATCCATCTCAACCAACATTTGGTTTAAGGTTTGCTCGCGCTCATCATTGCCACCGCCCATACCAGCACCGCGATGGCGGCCGACCGCATCAATCTCATCAATGAAAATGATGCAAGGGGCATTTTTCTTGGCGTTCTCAAACATGTCGCGCACACGGGATGCACCAACACCAACAAACATCTCAACGAAATCGGAACCTGAAATCGAGAAGAACGGCACTTTGGCTTCACCTGCGATGGCACGCGCCAACAAAGTCTTACCGGTGCCGGGAGGGCCTACCAACAAAACACCATGAGGAATGTGGCCGCCCAGCTTCTGGAATTTTTGCGGATCCTTGAGGAAGTCAACAATCTCAAATACTTCCTCTTTGGCTTCATCGCAGCCAGCAACATCACCAAAGGTAACGGTATTGCTGTTCTCATCAACCAGTCGCGCTTTTGATTTGCCAAAGGAGAATGCACCGCCTTTGCCGCCGCCTTGCATCTGCCGCATCATAAAAAACCAAAAGCCAATAATCAATAAAGTAGGTCCGAGGTAATACAAAGCCGACATCAACAAATTGGGTTCGTCTTCTGCTTTACCAGTAACTTGGACACCGGCCTTCATCAGGTCGCCAACCATCCAGATGTCTCCTGGAGAAATCAGAGAGTATTTGTTTCCATCAACTGGAGTGACTTGTAGGGTACGACCTTGAACATCAACGCGGCGGACTTTGCCATCACGTGCGTCATCCATAAACTGGGAGTACGTCACTCGCTCAGGCGTGTTTGGCTTATCGAACTGTTTAAAAACAGTAAAAAGGACGAGGCCCACAATGAACCAGACGCCGATTTTTTGGAACATATTGTTGTTCAAATACCCACCTTTGCCGGATTAATCCGGGAGTTCTTCCATTACAAAAGCAGTCGAAAAGACGGCTTCCTCATGTAAATGATTCTACTACCTCCGTTATTCAAGGGTTTAGCCTAATTTTATTGGCTAAAACCACTAAAATACAGGGGTTATTTACTATTTTAGGGCTGTTTTGGCGGTTTCAAGTGGCGACCGAGCAAAAAGGTCTCCGACGAGCGATCGCGGGAGGCTTTGGGTTTTCGGGCTGAAACCGTCTTAAAGACCTTTTTAAAGGTTTCCACAATTTGGCTATAGCCACTGCCATGAAAGCATTTAATCAGTAGAGCGCCGTCGGGCTGCAAGTGATCCTTGGCAAAATCCAAAGCCAACTCAGCCAGGGTTGCCATGCGCGCTGCATCGGCAATGCCCACGCCCGATAGGTTGGGCGCCATGTCCGATAAAACTAAATCGACTTTGCCATTGCAACTGGCAGGCAATAAGGACTCTAGCGCACGTAGGCCCTCCTCCTCCCGAAAGTCGCCCTCAATGAAGCTGACATCGGCAATGGCTTCCATGGGCAGCATATCGATAGCAACAATCACGCCATCAGGCTTACCGGATTCGATCTTGGGGTTGTGTTTGCCTAATTCGGTTAAGCGATTGCGCACGTACTGCGACCAACTGCCGGGCGCACTGCCCAAATCGACCACCACCATTCCGGCCTTGATCAAATGGTCCTGCTCATCGATTTCACTCAGCTTGTATGCCGCGCGTGCGCGATAGCCCTCTTTTTGCGCCATCTTGACGTAGGGATCCATCAGGTGGTCCTGCAGCCAGCTTTTATTGAATTTATTCTTTGCCACGTAATCCCAATCGGTTAACTTCGGCTCTACAGTGCTGAGCTGAACCCTCTACTTTACCTGCTTATTTTGGTCTCATAAACAGCAATGCTCTATGATCGAGGCATGACCGCACTTATCATCTCCCCCGCCCAGCGCAAAGCGCTCAAAGCCAAAGCCCACGACCTCAGCCCGGTTGTCATGATTGGCAACGATGGACTCACCCCCGGCGTCGTCAAAGAGGCAGAGATCGCCATTAATAGCCATAACTTAATTAAAGTACGCGTCTTTGGTGATGATCGTGAAAACCGCATTGCCATTTACGAAGCACTGTGTGACAAACTCAATGCCGCGCCAGTACAACACATTGGTAAGTTATTGGTGATCTGGCGCCCCGAGCCCCTCATCAAAGATGCCAATGCGCCCTATGCACGAGGTGGCAACAAAACCAAGAAATCAATTCAGGCGCCACGCTCGCCTAACCGCCCTGTCAATCGGGGCGCCACCAGCACATCGGAGCGCTCTGCGCGTCGCACTGCAGCCGCCAAACCCTTCGGTAAAGCTGTGGGCACTAAAGCAGAGGCACCTGCTCGCAAACTGGCATCCAAAAGCACCTCGGCACGTCCAAGCCGCGCCGATGCTGCAGAATCGAAGATTGGTTGGTCCTCACCCGGTTACAAGCGGGCGGCAGCACCAACAGGTCCGGTAAAGCGCCGCAAGGTACGGCAAGCCAGTACCAAGAAAAAATCCCTGGGTTAATTTCTGTTCTGTGAGCTAAAGATTTGTTGGATGACGGCTTAAACGCCACACCATCCACAAACCCAAGAGGCTCTGAATTAAAAATAGTCCGCTGGAGATGCCATGCAAGCGCCCAAATAGGCTTGCAGACGGAGATGCCATAACGGGAACGCCCAATAGCAGTGCCTCTTGGCGGAGCGCGTTCATATACGGAATAAAACCGAAACACGTCAGAGCCGAAATCAATAGCAGCACGAGGATCGCCCAACGGATACCGCGGTAGTTATCGATGTTGCGCTTAATCAGGGTATTGGCCAGCAAAAGTAAAGTGACACATACAAGCACGCTGACGTAGGCCTCGGCTTGAAAAATGGCTGCTGCAATCATGCCGGCAACTTGGCGATCTTGTAAGTTAGCGAAGATGGTGGGGACCACCAAATAGCCGACCGTAAACAGGCTACCGACCCACACCCCAGCAATCAGGACAAATACGCGCTGG
>CANHMJ010000052.1 GCA_947461805.1 Burkholderiaceae bacterium | reverse complement strand
TCGCGTGTATCGCAATGATGAAATCACCCTTGCGCAGATTGAGGCACTCAAACCGGATCGCATTTGTATTTCACCAGGGCCCTGCAGCCCAAGCGAGGCCGGCATTTCAGTTGACGTGATTAAGCACTTTGCTGGCAAAGTACCTATTTTGGGAGTCTGCCTTGGCCATCAAGCGATTGGTGAAGCGTTCGGCGGTGATATCGTTCGCGCGCAAAAGGTCATGCACGGCAAAACCGATGCTATTACACATAACGGTGTTGGGGTATTTCAAGATCTTCCGAGTCCATTTACGGTAACGCGCTATCACTCGCTGGCGATTGACCGCAACACCATTCCGGCGTGCTTAGAGATTACAGCGCAGTCCGCCGACGGTGAAATCATGGGTGTACGGCACCGTGCGCTACCGATCGAGGGCGTTCAGTTCCATCCGGAATCCATTTTGTCTGAGCAAGGCCACGCCCTTCTCAAAAACTTCCTGCAATTAAAGGCGCATTAAGCCATGCCGATTTCACCATCCGAAGCCCTGCAATGCTGCATTGAAGGCCGTGAACTGAGTCACGACGACATGACGGCCATGATGCGCCACATCATGAGCGGTGATATTCCACCGACCCTGGTCGCCGCTTTTTTAGTCGCATTACGAACCAAAAAAGAAACTGTCGGTGAAATCGCAGCCGCAGCACAAGTCATGCGCGAGTTTGCTACTCCGGTCCACGTAAATGACACACGCCATTTAGTCGATGTCGTTGGCACCGGCGGTGATGGTGCGCATACCTTTAATATTTCAACCGCTGCGATGTTTGTAGCAGCAGCCGCTGGCGCCAAAATTGCCAAGCATGGTAATCGCAGCGTGAGTAGCAAGTCTGGCAGCGCTGATGTCTTAGAAGCCCTAGGCGTCAATCTCAACGTCAGTCCAGAGCGTGTTGCAGAAAGTATTTCAACGCTGGGTGTGGGCTTTATGTTTGCCCCCAACCACCACCCCGCAATGAAGAACGTGGTGCCTATTCGCAGAGAGCTTGGGGTTCGCACCATTTTTAATATTTTGGGACCACTGACCAATCCGGCCAATGCAAAACACATTCTGATGGGCGTGTTTAATGCGGAGTTGGTTGGTATTCAGGTACGTGTATTGCAGTCGCTTGGAATGGACCATGCCATGGTCGTGTTCGGCCGTGATGGCCTTGATGAAATTTCCCTCGAAGGCCCCACACTCATCGGTGAACTCAAAAATGGGCAGGTTAGTGAATATGAGATTCATCCCCGTGATTTTGGTTTAAGCACAGCACCCACTAGCGGTTTTCAGGTAACCAATGCCGAAGAGTCCAAACAGATTGTGTTGCGCGTTCTTAGCGGTGAGGCAGGTCCTGCGAGCGATATTGTTTGCCTTAATGCCGGTGCCACACTCTACGTTGCTGATCTCGTACCGGACATTGCTGCCGGAATTGCGATGGCTAAAGCGGCTATCGTAAGTGGCGCTGCACGCAACACCCTAGAGCAGTTTATAGCGGCGACGCAAGCGAAATCATGAGCGATATCTTAGAGCGCATTATTGCAACGAAGCGTGCCGAAGTTGCGCATGGCCTGAGCACCATACCAATCAACGCATTGCGTGATCAAATCGAAACGCAGCGTCAAGATCCTTTGTTCAGGCCACGTGGATTCGTGAATGCGATTAAGCGTAAGCTTGCCAGTGGCAATGCGGGCATCATCGCTGAAATCAAAAAAGCCAGTCCCAGCAAGGGTGTCTTGCGTGCTGACTTTGAGCCCGCAGTGATTGCAAAAAGCTATGAGCAACATGGTGCTGCCTGCCTCTCAGTCTTAACCGATGTCGAGTATTTCCAGGGGTCGAGTGCATTTTTAAAAGCGGCGCGCGCAGCCTGTACCCTCCCAGTACTCCGCAAAGATTTTATGATTGACGCCTATCAGGTAGTTGAAGCGCGCGCGATGGGTGCAGACGCCATTCTGCTCATTGCAGCTGCGCTGGATTTGGATCGCATGCGTGACCTCGAACAATGCGCGCATGATCTTGGCATGGATGTCTTGGTTGAAGTACACAATGCAGATGAGCTTGCGGCCGCACTGCAGCTCAAAACACCCTTACTGGGTATTAATAACCGCAACCTGAAGACGTTTGAGGTCACCCTGGATACCACCATCGACCTACTTAGTAGCATTGGCGACGACAAGATCATCGTGACCGAATCCGGCATCCTTGAGCGCGCCGATGTTCTTCGCATGCAAGAGCATCACGTCAATGCATTTCTGGTGGGTGAGGTATTTATGCGGGCGCCCGACCCCGGCGTAGCACTGGCTGAGTTGTTTTCTTAATTCTGCCGAAGCTTGTCGCGCTTTAGCAAATCAATGCCGTATTTGATCAGAGCTATAAGCAAAATGGATCCTGCAATGTCACCAACCAGCATCACCATAAAATGATTTAAGCTGCCCGATTCCAGGTCGCGTAAAACAAACCACCACTGATGCAATCCAGCACTCATAAAAGCGTATATAACCACGCAGAAAAGAATTTTTTGCAGACTTAAATTACTAAGGTCATTGCTGATATTGACATTGGCAACAACAACCCACTTCGCCAATAAAGGCGCAAACCCGGATATGAGTCCAATACCGATACAGGTAATTAGATCGGGCGGAAAAACACCATAGTAAGAAATGGCAAATGAGGCAACTGCAATGCCGATCGCACCCGTCAAACCAAAAATTAAAATGAGAAACAAACGCAGGCCTGCTGGCAAGTAAATCCAGCTCACGCCTAAATCATATTTAATGGTCTCAGTGACCCAGTCATTGAGAAAAAATAAGGTACTGTACAGTAGCGCACTAACCAGCATGCCTACCAAAAAAAAAGATGGGCGGTTAGAGGATATTTTTACGTCTTCCATAATTTATTCTATTCAATTTATAAATTTATTCTACAAAATAGGGTTTATACTTATCTGCAAGGTGTACACCATTCATAAAACATTTGTTAATTGAATTTCAATTTAAAACTAAAAACTAAAATCATGCCGGGCCCATCCAACTCTAAAAATTCTGCCTATATCCGCTTCCTCAATTTAATTGATGTATTGGATCGCATTAACCCTGGCAATAAATTGGATGCCACCGAGGAAAGCTTGCTTAATAAAATTGTATTGAGCGCGCACCAAGGTCAGATTATGTTGGTGGGCGATTTGATTTCACTTGCTGAATTAGGTTCGCAGGCAACCTTGCATGGTCGGCTAAAAAACTTACGGGCGATGGGCTTGATCGATATGGCCGCAGACGAAGATGGTCGTAAAAAACATGTTGTGCCGACCAAGTCAGCCATAAAGCGTTTTGAGGAACGATCGAAATGCCTTGAAAAGGCAGTTCGTAGCAGCTGAATCAGCTTACACGTTAAATAAGAAATTCAGTATGTCGCCGTCTTTGACGATGTACTCTTTTCCTTCAGCGCGCATTTTGCCCGCCTCTTTGGCGCCCGATTCCCCTTTGTATTGAATAAAGTCATCAAATGCAATGGTTTGCGCTCGAATAAAGCCGCGCTCAAAATCAGTATGGATCACACCCGCTGCATTGGGTGCGGTGGCCCCAATGTGAATTGTCCAAGCACGAACCTCTTTTACGCCTGCGGTGAAATAAGTCTGCAAACCCAGCAATGCATAGCCCGCACGAATAACCCGATCTAAACCGGGCTCCTGCATACCCATATCAGCCAAGAATTCAGTCTTGTCTGCATCGTCTAGATCGGCGATTTCAGCCTCAATTGCAGCGCAGACCGCCACAACTGGGGCGCCCTCTTTTGCTGCATGCGCAATTACGGCATTCAAATGGGGGTTGTTTTCAAAGCCATCGTCTTTTACGTTGGCTACATACATAGCAGGCTTAGCAGTAATTAAGCAGAGGGGCTTAAGCAGCAGTTTCTCATCGTCACTCAGGTTCATACTACGCACAGGCTGGGCCTCATTTAAATGGGCTTGGACCTTGCTTAAGACAGCCACCAAAGCGGCAGCTTCCTTATCATTGCCTGACTTGGCGGCCTTGCTGGAGCGATTCAGGGTTTTTTCAACCGTGGCCAGATCGGACAGCGCCAACTCCGTATCAATCACCCCAATGTCGGAGATGGGATCGATCTTGCCGGCAACGTGAATCACATTCGGATCATCAAAGCAGCGCACCACATGGGTAATCGCATCGGTTTCCCGAATATTGGCTAAAAACTGATTGCCAAGGCCCTCACCCTTTGATGCGCCAGCAACTAAACCCGCAATGTCAACAAACTCGACAGCCGCGGGCACGATGCGTTCCGGGCTCACAATGGCAGCTAAAGCAGCTAAACGGGGGTCAGGAACCTCGACCACGCCTACATTTGGCTCGATCGTGCAGAAAGGGTAGTTTTCTGCCGCGATGCCAGCTTTAGTAAGCGCATTAAAGAGGGTAGATTTGCCGACGTTAGGCAGGCCGACGATGCCGCATTTTAAAGACATGCCTCCATTGTAATTCGGCTTGTTTCGATATCATCGGGTTATGGCATTTAATCCATCCAAATCGATGACTACTCCAGCTGCGTCCGCGCATGCTGCCGGCAAACCACGCCAGTGTGATGTGGCCGTGATTGGGGGCGGTATTGTGGGCAAAGCCTGCGCCCTAGGCCTAGCGCAACAGGGTTTTGATGTGGTCCAAATCGCGCCGGATGTCGACCAGCACACCGCCAAACCAAGCGGGGATCACTGGGCTGAACGCATTTACGCTATTTCTCCTGGGACCCGCTCCCTGCTGCAATCCCTGCAAGTGTGGGATGCCATTGATCACGCGCGCCTCCAAGTGGTACGCGATATGCGCATCTATGGCGATCGTGGCGAACCCAGCGATGGACTGCATCTGTCGGCGTTTGAGGCAGGCGTTCCCCAACTCGCCTGGATTGGGGAATCCGATTTACTGGAACATATCCTCGAACAAGCCTGCCGCTTTCAGTCGAAGTTGGAGTGCGTTGTTGGATCACTCGACAATCTCTTTATTGAGCCCGATGGTGCCTTGCTCAGATTACATGGCACGCAATCGCCAGTCGAGGTAAAAGCCAACTTGGTTATTGCAGCCGATGGCGCAAACTCATCTCTGCGCTCCATGCTCCAAATCCAGACTGATGAGAAATCGTATGAGCAACGCGCGGTGGTCGGTAATTTTTTATGTACGAACGCCCATTTAGAAACGGCATTTCAGTGGTTTTTACCGGGCGGCGACATTCTTGCGATGCTGCCCCTCCCAGGTAAGCAGGTGTCGATGGTGTGGTCAACCTCCCCCGAAAATGCTGCCCGACTCCTTACGCTCGATGCCGACCAATGGCAGTCTGAGTTTGCAATGCTGCATGATGGCGCGATTGTGCATACCCTCGGAACACTAAGCCCACACTCCAAGCCAGGTTCTTTTCCGCTGCGTAAGATACGTGCGCAGCGCGTGATTGGGCCAGAGCTCATGCCTAAAGTGATTTTGATTGGGGATGCTGCGCACGTCATACATCCCTTGGCCGGACAAGGATTAAATTTGGGCTTACGCGATGTGGCCGCCTTACTGCGTATCCTACGTGAGCGTGAATCATTTCGAGCAATTGCTGATCCGGTCTTGCTGCGCCGCTATGAGCGCGAACGTCACGGCGATACCAGTGCCATACTGTGGGTAACCGATCGGCTGAAACAACTGTTTACGAGCGCCAATCCCCTGCAGCAAAAAATTCGCAATTGGGGCATGGGTCTAGTCAACCGTAGTCATCTCATTAAACGGTATTTAATAAAAGAAGCTTTAGGAGAAGTGCAATGAAAAACACCCTGCGGAATACCGGTACTGCTCTTGCGTTTTGCACCAGCATCGTTGGCTTATTGATTGCCTCCCCTATTGCGCAGGCTCAAAACACCCAGCAGATTAAAGCCGAGTTACAAAAACGCTTAGGTAGTACTGCCAATATCAAAGGGGTGTCAGCCTCACCGGTGCCAGGCTTATTTGAAGTGCAACTCAATAGTGAAATCTTTTATACCGATGCCAACGCAAAGTACCTGATTCAGGGTGAGGTAATTGAGTTAGCCAGCGGACAAAATCTCACCGAGAAGCGTCAGGCTGATCTGAATCGCATACGCTGGTCTGACCTGCCTCTAAGCAATGCAGTCAAAATGGTGCGCGGCAATGGCAGTCGTCAACTCGCCGTCTTTGCTGATCCCAACTGCGGTTACTGTAAGCGCCTAGAAAAAACATTTCAGCAGCTTGATAATGTGACGGTATACACCTTTTTATTGCCGATTCTGTCTGCAGACTCGGTGCAAAAGTCCAAACAAATTTGGTGCTCTTCTGATGCCACCAAAGCATGGGTAGACTGGACCATTAATAACACCGCACCGAGCGGTAAAGGTGAGTGCGCTACGCCGATCGATAAAAATCTAGCCCTAGCTAAATCGTATGGCATCACGGGCACCCCCACCATCTTCTTTACCGATGGCTCACGCTTCCCAGGCGCAGTGCAATTGAGCGACATTGAAAAGAAATTTGCTGCGCTGAAATAAACTAACTCAACTGACTTTTTCCATGGCTATTCCTGCAATTCAATACACGGTTCATACCGCTGACTTAGATGGCCATCGCTACGAGGTCACCTTGCGGATCGCTAACCCCGATCCTACTGGGCAAGTGGTGCGCATGCCAGCCTGGATTCCAGGGAGCTATTTAATTCGGGACTTTAGTAAGCACATCGAAACCATTGCTGCTTTTTCCGTCTTGGCTACAGTTGAAACCGAACTTCCGTTAGAGCGCATCGATAATGACACGTGGAAATTACCTGCAGTAGCGGCGGATACGGTTATTGAGGTTCGCACTCTGGTGTATGCCTTTGATGCATCGGTTCGCACGGCATATCTGGATTCAGAGCGCGGCTTCTTTAACCCCAGCAGCCTTTGCTTGGCGGTAGAAGGTCAAACCCATTTACCTACTGCCCTCGCGATCGCGCCCATCGGCACATGGTCAGTACAGACTACTTTAAGTCGCGTAAAGACCGATACTGCGGGATTTGGTTTTTACCTTGCGCCCAACTACGATGCGCTCTTAGATCATCCGATTGCGCTAGGGCATT
This sequence comes from Burkholderiaceae bacterium, assembly GCA_947461805.1. Taxonomy (GTDB): domain Bacteria; phylum Pseudomonadota; class Gammaproteobacteria; order Burkholderiales; family Burkholderiaceae; genus Polynucleobacter. The sequence goes on along the minus strand of CANHMJ010000052.1, from coordinate 2,399 downwards.
TTCAGACAATTGATTGGAAATCACGCGGCACAGCCCACAGCATGGTGATTCAGGGTTGCTTGCAAGAGGTGGATCGCAAGCGCCTCATCACCGACCTCAGTGCAATTTGCGACTCGATCATTGATTTATTTGAGCCCAAAACAAAACGGGCACCATTTAAACGTTATTTATTTTTAGTCAATGCGGTTTTATCCGGCTACGGTGGTTTAGAGCACTCCGATAGCACGGCCTTGCTGTGCAACCGTGATCACTTACCTCAAGCGGGCTGCCCGCTCAATGACGATCACTACCAGGAATTTTTAGGCCTATGCAGCCATGAGTACATTCACGCCTGGTTAGTCAAGCGCATTCAGCCTAAGGCATTCCAGCCCTACGATTTGCAAGCCCGAAATCACACACGTTTGCTTTGGCTCTTTGAGGGCTTTACTAGCTACTACGATGACTTGCAATTGCTACGGAGTGGCCGCATTGAATTGCAGCCTTACCTCAACTTAGTGGGAAAAAATTGGAATATGGTTTTACGTGGTCCCGGTCGCCACAAGCAAAGCGTCGCTGATAGCTCCTTTGATGCCTGGACCAAGTATTACCAGGCTGATGAGCATACCCCTAATGCGGTTGTGAGTTATTACTCCAAAGGGGCCTTAATTGCTTTGGGCTTAGATCTATTGATTCGGGTACAAACCCGCCACCGCAAATCCTTAGATAACGTCATGCAATTGCTCTGGGCAGCCCACGGCAAAACCCAAGAGGGCCTGGCAGAAGATGGTTTTGATCGGATTGTGCTGGCTGCCATCGGGCCCGACTTTAAAAAATCCTGGTTGCAATTTAAGGCGCGCTACATCGAAGGCACCCACGATCTACCACTGGCTCATTGGCTTACAGCCCAGGGCATTATTGTTGACCACAAAAAAATGGGCCCGCTAGAGAGTATGAAATTGCAATGGGCTATGCGTTACAGCGATCAAGGTGGTTGGGTCAAAGTAACCCATGTGCTGGATGGCGGCATCGCTCAGCGTGCTGGCTTAGCGCCGGGTGATGTGCTGGCCAGCATCAACGGTCAACGGATTAGCCCTAGTCGCCTAGATGCAGTGTTTGCCCAATTGCAAATGGGGGCGAATGCACGCTTGCGTTTTTATCGCCAAGACTGTGAGCACGAGAGTCAATTTGTACTCGAGCCCTCTAATCCAGTTATGCAATATCAACTTACTGCAGAGTAAGTTCACTCTTCTGAACATGGCGCGGCAATGCTCAATGTAGAGGCGCTGATACCTGAGGATTGGAAATCACTGCTTGGGGATTACCTCACATCGCGAGAATGGCGGCAGCTGCAAGCGAATGTGCATAAGGCAATTGCGGATGATGGGAATGCCATTTGTCCGCCGCCGCCCCTTTTCTTTCAGGCTTTAACGCTCACTCCAGTGGATGCAGTATCGGTGGTGATTCTCGGGCAAGACCCCTACCACTCGCCGGGCCTCGCGCAGGGTCTCGCATTTTCTATTCCCGCTTCCGTTATTCCCGGCTCACGCGGCTTTCCCAGCTCGCTGCGTAACATCAGCAAAGCGTTGGAATTAGAAGGATTTGGACCTTTGGCGCACGGCGACTTACGTGATTGGGCCGGGCAAGGCGTCTTACTTTTGAATACAGCGCTTAGCGTCAAACAAGGGGAAGCTGGCAGCCACTTTCACCTAGGATGGCAGCACTGCATCAATGCACTGATTCGGCAGTTGTCGATCTCCAAGCCCAATTTAGTTTGGCTGCTTTGGGGGGCGCACGCCCAGTCCAAAATACCCTTGATTGAGCATGAGGCGCTTGGTTTAGAAGGATCTACCCATCTGCTATTGCAAGCCTCACACCCTTCCGGCTTAGGGGTTTATAAAACAGCGCAACCTTTTTTAATTCAGCAACGTGCAGGTGAGAAGCCCAGCGCTAGCTGCGGGCATTTCACTAAAACCAATGACTGGTTAATTGCCCATGGCAAGGACCCCATTCGCTGGATTGAACGCCAGCAGCAAACGCGGCAAAGCGGCTTATTTGCGGATGGCGGTCAGCAATAAACCCGCAAGCCAAGCTGACCCGATTGCGCTTAGCCATTCCGCAATCTGACCCGCTTGAAATAGTCCCAAGACTTGTCCGCCGTAAGATCCGGCAGCAGCGCCCAGAAAACCCGCTACGAAAAGGGCGCAGTACCCTAACAGCCCTGTTTTTTGGCGTAAGCGGCCAGGGTAAAAGTAGTGCGCCGACCACCCAACAGCCGACCCAATCAGTAGAAAAGCCAAAAACCCCATGCGCATCCCCATTAAAACGCCATCAAACCTATAATTAGGGCCTATGAAGCTGTTGACCCTCGGCATCAATCATCACACAGCGCCAGTGGACGTTCGGGAAAAAGTCGCCTTTGA
>CANHMJ010000051.1 GCA_947461805.1 Burkholderiaceae bacterium | reverse complement strand
CTGGCTTGCCCAAAAATGAAGCGCGCATGATCTTGGCCCATTTGCTTGAAATCCACCTGCAATTACCCCGATCGGCCTTATTGACGCAGGACGGTATGGAACTCAGCGACCCCTTTGTAAAAGAGTGGCGCCTACTGGAGCAAGGTCGCTTGCAAGGGGAGCCGATTGCCTACCTGATTGGTAAGCGCAGCTTTCATACGGTCGAGCTGACGGTTGGCCCCGGGGTACTCATCCCCCGTCCAGAAACCGAGCTCTTGGTCGATCTAGGCCTAGATGAATTACAGCGTGTCCTCAACAATAGAATTAGTCTAAATGAGAGTGAGCGCTTGCTTACTGTACTTGATTTGGGTACGGGATCTGGTGCTATTGCCCTAGCAATTGCATCCAACCAGCCCAACGTAAGCGTGATGGCCACTGATGCATCGCAAGCCGCACTGGATATTGCACAGCACAACGCAATGCGCCTTAAGCTAAGCGATCGCGTTTCGTTTTGCCTTGGCAATTGGTATGCGGCACTGCATACCCTCCCATCCCCGTCTCGCCACTTTGACCTGATTCTCAGTAATCCGCCTTACATACAGGGGGATGATCCGCACTTAAGCGAGGGCGATCTGCGTTTTGAGCCTCCAAGTGCTTTAACCGATTTTGGCTCAGGAATGACTTGCCTCACCACCATTATTGATGGTGCCTTAGACCATTTGAGGCCCGGCGGCCTCTTGGCGGTAGAGCATGGTTTTGATCAATCCCCTGCTGTTTTAGAACGGCTGGCTTTGGCTGGCTTTCAGGACATTACGCCACATCGGGATTTGGCCGGCCATTGGCGGGTCGCTTCCGGCCGTAAACCCATTTAGGGCAAATCGATAACCCTATTTTTGATTCGGTCTTAAAATTAGATTGTTAATTTTGCACACATGGAGTAATGCAATGGATACCCAAGCCCAAATCAAAGAAATCGTCACCAGCCACCCCGTCGTGCTTTTTATGAAAGGCACCCCTCAGTTTCCGCAGTGTGGCTTTTCAGGCAATGCGATTAACATTCTGCGGGCATGCGGTGCTGAAAATCTGCATACCGTCAATGTCTTTGATGACGAAGGTATTCGCCAAGGCATCAAGCAATACGCCAACTGGCCTACCATTCCCCAGCTCTACATCCACGGTGAGTTTATCGGCGGATCCGACATCATGACTGAGATGTTTCAAAGTGGCGAACTGAAGCAGTTGATTCAGGGTTAATTCGTTTGGTGGCTTGTCATGATTGGCCAGCCAGCTAAATTGTTACCCCAAGCTCTTCCGCATCGCCACGCATTTTCAGTGAAAGTCCAATGACGATGTCGTTTGATCTCAGTACCCTTCTGTTTCTTGGTCTGCTCATAGCAGCCTGTACTGGGCTGTTAATCTATGTTTTGACTTTGCGAAGCCGCTTTACCATTGCGGAGCTGGCACTTGCCGAACAAACTGCTTTAGTCGCGAGTCTGCGTGCGGAGCGTGATACGGCCATGCAAAATGCCATTCGTCTCGAAGCAGCACTGGACTCCGAACGCAAGCAAGGGCTTGGTCGAATTGAGTCACTCAATGAAGCGAAAGAGGCGCTGACCATTCAGTTTAAGAATCTAGCCAACGATATCTTGGACGATAAAACCCGGCGCTTTACCGAGCAAAATGCCCTAAGCATCGACGCCTTACTCAAGCCCTTGCAAACCAAGCTGACTGAATTTAAAGAACAGGTCTCGACCTCCTACGCCAATGAATCCCGCGAGCGCTTTGCTCTTAAAAGCGAGATCGAACGCCTATCGGCCTTAAACGTCAAGATGTCAGATGAAACCCGTTCGCTGACTCAAGCACTGAAGGGCGACTCTAAAGTCCAAGGGAATTGGGGTGAGCTTGTTTTGGAATCCATTCTGGAATCGTCAGGCCTTCGCAAAGGCGAAGAATACCTCGTGCAAGATAGCCATACTCAAGTGGACGGCTCCCGCTTGCAGCCCGACATTGTCGTGCGCCTACCCGAAGGCCGCCATCTGGTAGTGGATAGTAAGGTATCAATTACCGCCTATGCACGCCATGCTGAATCGGTTGATGCCGATACTGCACAAGTTGAACTCAATGCCCACATTCAGTCGCTGCGTCAGCATATTCAGGGACTCTCCACCAAAAACTACAGTTCGCTTTATGGGGTCGGCTCAGTTGATTTTGTCTTGATGTTTATTCCGATTGAGCCTGCATTTTTGTTGGCACTAAAATCGGCTCCCAATCTTTATCAAGAGGCGCTTGCAAAGAACATTGTTTTGGTATGCCCAAGTACCCTCATGGCCACACTGCGCACTGTTGCCCACTTGTGGCGACAAGATCACCAGAATAAAAACGCCCTTGAAATTGCGCGCCAATGCGGCGCGCTCTACGACAAGTTTGTTGGTTTCATCGACGATATGGAAAAGCTAGGGCAACGGATTGATCAAGCCCAAACCAGTTACCACGATGCTTTTAATAAACTGAAAACCGGTAAAGGGAACTTAATTCGCACTGCAGAACGGGTGCGTGAGCTTGGCGTCAAGCCTAGTAAAACACTTCCAAGCGGATTATTGGATTCGGTAGCGGATGCCGATGACTAAGCTCTGCTCATTTGTTACAACATAAAAAAATCCCACTGCATTACTGCAGTGGGATTTTGTCTACTAAAGTATGAACTAATGTACTAAAGTGTCTGTACTAAATTCAGGCTACTGAATTAAGCAGCTTTGCGGCCACGTGTTGCTGGTGTCGCTGCTTTTTTCACTTGAGCTACTTGACCCTGAAATGCTTCAAATGCTTGCTCAGCACTTTTCTCAGCAGTAGCCAATGCTTCTTTGCTTACTGCGCGGAATTGCTCAAAGCCCTGCAAGGCACTGCCGTAACCGGTTTTCATTGCAGATACAAATGCATCTGAACCAGCTGGTGCGTTTGCTGAAACGGTATTGATCCACTCTTGCATGCCTTTTTGGAACTGGTCAATGCTGGACTCAACTACGTTATTCAATTCTTTATTGCTATCACGCAATACTTTAGTTACTTTCTTTTGGTATGCAGCTGCTTGCGTACCCGCGTCTTGCAACATATCGGCACTGATCAGATCGGTAACTTGCTTTGGATCTTTGGCGCTCAGTACTTGTGTAATGCTGTCTTGTACGTTTACTAAGGCATCTTTGGATGCTGCGTAGTTCAGTTCGGCTAATTTCTGTGCATTCTCTAATGCCGCTTCGCTTAATGCGAATGAGCTTTCTAAGCCTTTGCTGCTGATTTGCGACAATTTAGCGTTGATTTGGTCTTGGTTCATGTAATGCTCCGTTTCAATAAGTAAGATTGCAAAATAGGGTTTGAGGTAATGCCTAAATTGGTGGTGCTATATCTGTTTGATATTGCACCGCACCATATAAATGTAACTGATGCAGTGCAACAAATCAAGCCTTTTTGTTGCAAAGCAACAAAATAGTGAAAAAAGAGTCTAAATTGAATGAAATCAGTGCATTAGATCCAAAGAAAGAGTCTAAATCCTATCGAAAAGTAGCCTCTGCAGCATGCTTTGGTACTTTTTTAGAGTGGTATGACTTTCTGACTTTTGCTACTTTGGCGGTCACGTTTGGGCCACTCTTCTTCCCCAGCAGCGATCCTGCCGCCAGCCTTTTGTTCAGCTTGGCTACCTTTGGTGTTGGCATGGTGGTGCGACCGCTTGGGGCAGCCTACTTTGGCTCATTAGGGGATCGGATTGGGCGCAGGCCGGTCTTCATGATTACGATTGCCCTGATGGGCTTTGCCACCCTGGCCGTGGGTTTTTTACCGACCTATGCGCAAATTGGCATTGCAGCACCAATCTTGCTAGTGGTTCTGCGCTTATTGCAGGGTCTGTCTGCTGGCGGCGAGATCGGTGGTAGCGCGGTCTTTTTAACCGAACACGCCGGGGATTCCAATCGGGGATTTAAAACCAGCTTTCTATCGACCATGGGCCCGCTTGGTATCTTAGCCTCCACCTTGCAAATTGCGTTATTGCAATTCTTCTTAACGCCAGAACAATTTCAGGAATGGGGCTGGCGCGTGCCCTTTTGGATCTCGATTGTGCTGCTAGCCGTTGCATTTAAGGCGCGCATGGCCCTCGAAGAAACACCCATCTTTACCGAGATGCAACACAAGAATAAGCGCTCCACTACGCCGCTGATGGATAACTTTCGCGATCAGGAAACCCGCAAACGCATGTTCTTATTGTTCTTCTGCATCTCAGCGGGTGGAGCCGTCTTATTCTTTTGCATGCAGGTCTATACCGCCATCTTCCTCAAAACGGCACTCAGTATTGCGCCTAAGACGGTAGATGCCTTAAGCATCACAGCAACACTCGCGCTACTGCCATTCACCATACTGGCTGGGGCGATTTCGGATCGAATAGGCAGAAGACCGGTTGTAATTAGCGGCCTAATGATTGGTGCTCTCGCGATATTGCCTGCTTTTCAGTTTCTGCAATACCTCGCATCGGCAGCGCAATTGAATGTGCTGCTGGCAGGCTTCACTCTCATTTGCCTCTCGATTCCACTGGCGCTGGTTGTGGGGCCTCAAATCGCCTTGCTGGCTGAACTCTTCCCTGCACGCACCCGAAATAGCGCAGCGACTCTGCCACATAATTTGGCTGCAGGATGGATTGGCGGCATGCTGCCCTTCATCGTGACCTGGCTAAATAAAGCAATGGGAAATAACTTAGCGGGGCTTTGGTATCCGACGCTCTTCTTGGCAACGGCTGCAATCGTGGCAGTGTTTTATTTGCCAGAAACGCGGGATGTCAATTTACGGAAATAGTCGATTGATGGTGCCCCATGTCCGACTCGAACAGACCACCTACTGATTACAAATCAGTTGCTCTACCAGATGAGCTAATGGGGCAATTTTTTACAACGCTTGAATTTTAGCCTACTTCACAATCGTTAAGGCAGGTCTTGGCTTTTTTGGCGTATCTCCAACATCGTCGCTTGCATTGCTTGAATCCGGGGTTTTGGCGCCATCAAATGGGAAGGACATGCCTTGGCCATTTTCTCTGGCGTAAATGGCCAAAACGTGTGTAACCGGCACCATCACGCGTTTGGGTACTCCGCCAAATCGCGCCTGAAAACTCACCCATTCATTGCCCAGATCGAGTTGATGGCAGGCCTCAGATGAGAGGTTCAAGACAATCTCATCGTTTTTGACAAACTCCATTGGCACTTCGACCCTGCCATCGACAAACACGGCAATAAACGGTGTAAAGCCGTTATCCGAGCACCACTCATGCAGTGCGCGGATTAAATACGGCTTGGTACTCGGAATTGAAATGCCGTCAGCAGCCATGGTAATGATTGCAGACCCTTGATGCCCCGCGATTAGCGGCGCATCACCTTCTCAGAAGGAGTTAGTGCTTCGATATAAGCAGGCCGACTAAAAATCCGCTCTGCATACTTTAGTAGTGGCGCTGCATTGCGCGATAAATCAATGCCGTAGTGCTCTAGGCGCCATAACAACGGTGCAATCGCAACGTCGAGCATCGAAAACTCATCGCCCAGCATGTATTTGTTCTTAACGAAAATAGGGGCAAGCTGCGTTAAGCGATCCCGAATCGCCAAACGGGCTTTTTCATGGGTCTTTTCTGCGGCTTTGCCTTTTTCATTTTCGAGCGCGGCAACGTGTACGAAGAGTTCTTTTTCAAAATTAAAGAGAAAGAGCCGTGCGCGTGCGCGTGCTACTGGATCGGGCGGCATGAGTTGTGGATGCGGAAAACGCTCATCAATGTACTCATTGATGATGTTGGATTCGTACAGAATCAAATCTCGCTCAACGAGGATGGGAACCTGGCCATAGGGATTCATAACGGAAATGTCTTCCGGTTTGTTGAACAAGTCAACATCGCGGATTTCAAAATCCATGCCTTTTTCAAAAAGCACCAAGCGGCAGCGTTGCGAGAATGGGCAGTTTGTGCCCGAGTACAACACCATCATATGCAAAGATCCTTAAAAATAACTTCCTTAATGCAACAGCAAAATGCTTACTTCACATCTTTCCAATAGGCCTTGTTTAGGCGCCATGCAACGAATGTAAAGATCGCTAAAAATAAGAGCACAACCACGCCGATGCGCTTACGCTGCAATTGCATTGGCTCGGCCATCCACGACATGAAGGACACGAGGTCAGCCATGTTGTCATCGTATTCTTGGGGCTTCATCGAGCCCGGGGTAACTTGCTCGAAACCTACAAATACTTTTTGCATGCGCGTTGGATCCTTTGGATCTTTACGCTCTTCAAAGTTCGCTGTACGAATACCTTGCATTTGCCACAACACATGAGGCATACCTACGTTTGGATACACCAAGTTATTCCAGCCGGTTGGGGTGGAGTCATCTTGATAGTAGGTACGAAAGTAGGTGTAAAGCCAATCGGTACCGCGCGCACGTGCCTCAACCGATAAATCGGGTGGCACTTTACCAAACCATGCCTTCGCATCTTTAGGAGACATTGCAACCGTCATGACATCGCCCACCTTAGCGCCATTTAGAATCAAATTATCTTTGATCTGCTGATCGGTCAAGCCAATCTGGCGCAAGGATGAATAGCGTACGCTAACTGCGGAGTGGCAACCAGCGCAATTGTTCACAAATATTTTTGCGCCGTTTTGCAAGGCAGCATTACTGTTCACGCGGTCGGGCGCCTTATCCAGTGGATAGTCGCCACCAGCGGCATGCGCAGTGGTTGCAGCGAGGCCTAAGGTTGCCGTAACAGCAAATGCACGAAGGCTCGCTTTTACAGTGTGCAGAATGTCTTTCATACTGATTCCTAATCTTTCTTTAATCTGGTCTGCAATCGTGCTTAGTGCGCATGAAAAACAACACGGTCGGGTACCGCTTTAAACTCGCCCAATTTGCTCCAATACGGCATCAAGAAGAAAAATGCCAAATAGTAAATGGTGCAAATCTGCGACATCTTATCGAACAGCGGTGACGGCGGTTTAATGCCTAAGTAACCCAAGATAATGAAGCTCACCACAAAGCTACCGTAAATGTATTTATGGAATGCTGGACGCATGCGAATTGAGAGCACGGGTGATTTATCAAGCCATGGCAAGAAGAACAGAATCACAACCGTACCGCCCATGATGACCACGCCCCAGAACTTCGCATCCAAGAAATAAAAGCCGGCTGCTAATGCAAGCAATATTGCAAAGTAGCCGCCCTTGAGGCGAATATCTTTCGCATTCTTAATTGCAAGACCAAGAACAATTGCGAAGAAGATCCACAACGGGATCAAAAAGTCGGTTGTGGTCGCACGCAACATCGAATAGAAGGGCGTGAAATACCAAACTGGCGCAATGTGCAAAGGCGTCTGCAATGGATCGGCCGGAATGAAGTTATTGGCCTCTAAGAAGTAGCCACCCATTTCCGGCGCAAAGAATACGATCGCAGCGAAGATAGACAAGAATATGCCCAAACCCATCACATCATGCACGGAGTAGTAGGGATGGAATGGAATACCGTCAACGGGTATACCTTTGCTGTCCAAGTTGGCTTTGATATCTACACCGTCTGGATTATTTGATCCCACTTCATGCAAAGCAATGATGTGGGCCGCGACCAAACCAACCAATACCAAAGGCAATGCGATCACGTGGAATGCGAAGAAACGATTCAGAGTCGCATCGCCAACAACGTAGTCACCACGCAGCCATAAGGACAGGTCAGGGCCAATCAGCGGAATCGCCGAGAATAAGTTCACGATTACCTGCGCGCCCCAATAGGACATTTGGCCCCATGGCAGGAGGTAACCGAAGAATGCCTCACCCATCAAGCACAAGAAAATCGCACAGCCAAAAATCCAAACAAGCTCACGTGGTTTTTGATAGGAACCGTAGATCAAGCCGCGGAACATGTGCAAGTAAACAACCAAGAAGAACATGGAAGCGCCGGTCGAATGCAAGTAACGGATTAACCAACCAAACGGCACTTCGCGCATGATGTACTCAACCGACTCAAACGCTTTGGCTGCATCGGGCTTGTAGTTCATCGTCAAGAAAATACCCGTGATGATTTGCAAGGCTAAAACGAAAATAGAAAATGCACCAAAAAAATACCAAAAGTTTAAATTTTTGGGTGCGTAATATTCCGTAAGGTGGGCCTTGATGGTGGAGGTCAAGGGAAAGCGCGAATCAACCCAAGCTAATACTTTCTCTTGGACTGGTGCATTCTCAGCCGTTTTAATTTCATGAAACGCCATGGTATTTTTCCTTACGCTTTCTTATCGTCGCCAATCAGAATCTTGGTATCGCTCAAATACATGTGTGGCGGTACTTCCAAGTTATCTGGTGCGGGTTTATTTTTGTATACGCGACCGGCTAAATCAAAGGTCGAGCCATGGCATGGGCAGAAGAAACCGCCCGGCCAATCATTGGGCAAGGAAGGCTGTGGTCCTGCCTGAATTTTGGGTGATGGGGAGCAACCGAGGTGGGTGCAAATACCAACGACCACTAAATATTCTGGCTTGATGGAGCGATAGCCATTTTGCGCATACTTTGGTGTGTACACTGCAGGATCGCGCAAGGAGTTTGGATCAGCCAACTCGCCATCGAGCTTAGCCAATTCAGTTACCTGCTCGGGTGTGCGACGAATGACCCAGACTGGCTTACCGCGCCACTCGACGGTTCTCATTTCATCGGGCTTCATCCCGGAAATATCCACTTCGACTGCGGCGCCGGCTGCTTTGGCACGCTCGGATGGTTCAAAACTATTTACAAACGGATAGAGGGCTGCAGCACCGCCAACACCCCCAACCGCAGTAGTGGCGATCAGCCATTTGCGGCGATCCGGATCCATGCTGGGCTTATCACTCATTTACAAGGCTTTCACAAAAACAAGATAGGTGGAAATTGCTTAATCCGACGATTTTAAAGTAAAAAGTGGTTTAGCATCGAACTTGCACGCTGAATAGAGTGACTTTCACCAAGGGCTCAGCTGAAAGGATTGGATTTATGGCAGTTTTAAAGGAATTTCGCGAATTTGCCGTCAAAGGCAATGTTGTTGACTTAGCCGTTGGCATCATTATTGGCGGGGCTTTTGGGAAGATTGTCGACTCCTTAGTGAATGACATTGTCATGCCCGTCATTTCCTCCTTATTGGGCGGAAAAATCGACTTCACCAACCTCTTTATTGTGCTGGGTAACGTACCCGATGGCGTACCCCGCACCTTTGATGCCCTCAAAAAAGCAGGTATCCCCATTTTTGCCTACGGTAACTTCATCACGATCTCGATTAACTTCATTTTGCTGGCTTTTGTGATCTTCCAGATGGTCAAGGTCGTCAATCGCATTCGCTCGGCCGAGGCGCCTCCGCCTACAGTGACGCCAGAAGACATCATCCTTTTGCGTGAAATTCGGGATAGCCTGCAGAGCAAAAAGGGGGGCTGATCTCAATGAATTTATCTAAATTAATTATATAAATCAATTACTTAACTAATATAATGAACCGCCTGTGGCTCCTCTTTTGCCAAGCCATCACCATCCTGCTGGCCGCCTGGTTCG
>CANHMJ010000050.1 GCA_947461805.1 Burkholderiaceae bacterium | reverse complement strand
TTTAATCTAACCCGTCAGGCCTTCTGACGGCACAAAGTGAATATACATGTCTGAATCTTTTGCAGAATTATTTGAAGAATCCCTAACCCGATCGAATATGAAGACCGGCCAAGTTATCTCGGCTGAAGTCCTTCGCATTGATCATAATTTCGTGGTGGTGAATGCCGGTTTAAAGTCCGAAGCATTTATCCCTGTTGAAGAATTCCATAACGACGCCGGTGAGATTGAAGTCAATCCAGGCGATTTCGTTTCGGTTGCCATTGACGCCCTTGAAAACGGCTACGGTGACACCATCCTCTCCCGTGACAAAGCGAAGCGCTTGGCATCCTGGATGAACTTGGAAAAAGCCCTTGAGCAAGCCGAGATTGTTACTGGTACGGTTACTGGCAAAGTCAAAGGTGGCTTAACGGTGATGGTCAATGGTATCCGCGCATTCTTGCCCGGTTCACTGGTTGACACCCGTCCAATTAAAGACACCAGCCCATACGAAGGCAAGACCATGGAGTTCAAGGTCATCAAGCTCGATCGTAAGCGCAATAACGTGGTTCTCTCCCGTCGTGCTGTAGTTGAAGCCAGCCAAGGTGAAGAGCGTGCGAAGTTAATGGTGAACCTCAAAGAGGGCAGCATTGTTCAGGGTCTGGTTAAAAATATTACAGATTACGGTGCATTCGTTGACCTCGGCGGTATCGATGGCCTCTTGCATATTACGGACTTGGCATGGCGTCGTGTGCGTCACCCTAGCGAGATGTTGACGGTTGGTCAAGAAGTGACAGCGAAGATTTTAAAGTTTGATCAAGAGAAGAATCGCGTATCCCTTGGTGTGAAGCAGCTTGGTGACGACCCGTGGGTTGGCATTGCGCGCCGCTATCCACCGAATACCCGTTTATTCGGCAAAGTAACCAACCTGACTGACTACGGTGCTTTCGTTGAAATCGAGAGCGGCATCGAAGGCTTGGTGCACGTATCCGAGATGGACTGGACTAACAAGAACGTTGCTCCAAGCAAAGCAGTCGCACTAGGCACTGAAGTTGAAGTGATGGTGTTGGATATTGATGAAGATAAGCGTCGCATTAGCCTTGGTATCAAGCAGTGCAAAGCAAATCCATGGGAAGAGTTCTCACGAGGACAGCAGAAGGGCGATAAGCTCACGGGCGCAATCAAGTCGATTACTGACTTTGGCGTTTTCATTGGCTTGCCTGGCGGAATTGATGGCCTCGTTCACCTCTCTGACCTCTCATGGAATGAGCCAGGTGAAGAAGCGGTTAAGAAATACAAGAAGGGCGATGAAATCGAAGCCACCGTATTGGCAATTGATGTTGAGAAAGAGCGTATCTCGCTTGGCATTAAGCAATTGTCTGGTGACCCATTCAACAACTACACTTCCACTAGCGACAAAGGCAGCCTCGTCACTGGCACTGTGAAGAGTGTTGATGCGAAGGGCGCAACCATTCATTTGGCTGACGAGGTAGAGGCATACCTACGCGCTTCTGAAATCTCAACCGATCGCGTTGAAGATGCACGCAATGTCTTGAAAGAAGGCGATACCGTGACAGCTATGATCATTAATATTGATCGTAAGTCACGCAACATCAACCTATCGATTAAAGCCAAAGACAGTGCTGATCAACATGACGCAATGAGCAAGCTTCAAGGTGATGCGCAGTCGGGTACCACCAATTTGGGCGCTTTACTCAAAGCGAAGATGGATAATCAGGGCTAAATCACTATCGCCACGCCTCGTTTGAGGGGTGGCGATTTTACTGATAGACCATGACAGAACACGATCAACAAGCGATCACCCGCTCTGAGTTAGTGGAGAGCTTAGCGGAGCAGTTTCCGCAGCTATTGCCACGGGATGTTGAGTTGGCGGTTAAAACGTTGCTTGACACAATGACGCAAGCACTTGCCGAAGGCAAGCGCATTGAGTTACGCGGTGTTGGTAGTTTTGTATTGCATCACCGACCAGCTCGAACTGGCCGTAACCCGAAATCGGGTGAAAAGGTCATGATTCCAGAAAAGCGAGTACCGCATTTCAAGCCGGGTAAAGAATTGCGCGAGCGGGTTGACTATAAGCCCCTCAATCAAGCGCACAACCAGATTCAGTCTGGCAAGAAGGAAGGCTAATTTGCCTCGCTTGCGAGCAAAAGCCTGTGGGTCAATACCGACCTGAGTTTGATACCAAACTGCCTTACGTAAACGAACCTAATGATTCAAATTGAAACCGCGTGGCTACTGTTGTTCCCCGTTATTTTTGGACTGGGATGGCTTGCCTCACGTTGGGATCTGCGTCTTGAGAGTCGAATGGACGAGCGTGAGCGCATGTTGCAGCAGCGCTCCACTTTTAAGGGGCTTAGTCTTTTATTAAACGAGCAGCCGGATCAGGCGATTGAGGCGCTAGTTAAGGTGGCCCAGCTCGACCCTGAAACGGTTGACCTTCATTTTTCATTGGGAAATTTGTTTCGTCGCCGTGGTGAAACCGAGCGCGCGATCCGTATTCATCAGCATTTAGCCGGTCGTACTGACCTCAAGCCCCGCGATCGTGACCATGCAGCCTATGAATTGGGCCGTGACTTTTTGCGCGCCGGCCTACTCGACCGTGCAGAAGCGTCCTTAAACCAAGTAGGCGATGGCAAATACAGCGTTCCAGCCAAAGAAAGTCTCTTGGAAATGTACCAAGTCGAGCGTGATTGGAAAAAAGCGATTGTGGCGGCCACTGAGCTGGAGGCCTTACAGGGCAAGAATCACCAAACGGAGATTGCCCAGTTTTATTGTGAATTAGCTCAAGAGGCTTTGCGACGCAAAGATATGATGGACTCTGAGCTGTCGATTGATCGCGCCCTGCAGGCGGTTCCAGCGCAGGCCAGAGCATTAATTTTGCAAGGCGATTATTTGGTTGCGATGGATCGTCCAGGCCAAGCAATTGAGGTGTGGAGCAAGGTGGTAGAAAAACACCCTGCCTATATGCACTTGGTTGCCGATCGCTGGATGGCAGCCCATGCTGCAGTCGATAAAACCAATTCCGGACTGGATCATCTGATTGCGCTCTTAACCACTCAATCGGCTGGTGAGCTTTTGGATATTGTGCACAAGCATGTAATGTTAATTCGTGGGCCTGCGGCAACGGAGGTGATTTTGGTTGGGGTGATGCAACATACTCCCAGCCTGACAGCACTCTCGAAGTTGGCTGAAACGCGTCTGGCTTTAGCGGAGGTCAATGGCAGTCCTGAGCGCATTGCTGACTTACAGGCGACCTTAGGCCTCTTAAAGCAACGTACAACTGCTTTAGCACGGTATACCTGTGGCAACTGCGGTTTCAGAGCAAGGCGCTTTTACTGGCAATGTCCAGGCTGTAATCATTGGGAGGCATACTCCCCAAGACGCAGTGAAGGGGCCGCCGCAAGTGGCCCGTCCATGTAACTCATTTGTTTAAGAACGGTTGATACCCCATGAAAGTCACCATTATTGGTAGCGGCTACGTCGGTTTAGTAACTGGCGCCTGTTTGGCTGAGCAAGGTAACAATGTGTTTTGCTTGGATTTGGATCCAAAGAAAATCGCTATTCTGAATTCTGGTGGCGTACCCATTTATGAACCGGGCCTCAAAGAAATGATTGAGCGTAATCGTGCAGCAGGGCGTTTGCAATTCTCTACCGATATTGCGGCATCGGTAGCGCATGGTGATATTCAATTTATCGCAGTAGGCACGCCGCCGGATGAGGATGGCTCAGCTGACTTGCAGTATGTCGTTGCTGCAGCTCGCAATATTGGGCGTCACATGACCACGCCTAAGGTGGTGGTGGATAAATCAACGGTCCCCGTAGGTACAGCAGAAAAAGTGACAGCAGCCATTACAGAGGAATTAGTTAAGCGTAGCCTCCCAGCTGAGCTTTGCTCGGTAGTTTCGAACCCTGAGTTTTTGAAAGAGGGTGCTGCGGTGGAGGATTTCATGCGGCCTGACCGCATTGTGATTGGTACCGACAGTAATCCGGCTGGATTGCGGGCAAGAGAGCAGATGCGGAAACTGTACGCGCCATTTAATCGCCACCACGAGCGGACCTATTACATGGATGTAAAAAGCGCGGAGCTGACAAAGTATGCGGCAAACGCGATGTTGGCGACCCGCATTTCATTTATGAACGAGTTAGCGAATCTTGCGGATGTAGTCGGCGCTGACATTGAAGCGGTTAGGCAGGGCATTGGCTCTGATTCTCGGATTGGGTATGGTTTTTTGTACTCTGGGACGGGCTATGGCGGATCATGCTTTCCAAAAGACGTTTCGGCGCTGAGCAAAACGGCACTAGAGCACGGACGCGACTTAAAAATATTGCAAGCAGTAGAGGCGGTGAATGAGGCGCAAAAAACGATCTTGGTTGAAAAGATGGAGAAGCGCTTTGGTTCGGATTTATCCAAGCGGAAGTTTGCTATTTGGGGCTTGGCATTTAAGCCCAACACAGACGATATGCGCGAAGCCCCTAGCCGCGTGATTATTGCAGCGTTAGTGAAGCGCGGCGCTACTGTAGTGGCCTATGATCCCGTCGCTATGCCAGAGGCAGCCCATTGTTTTGATGTCGATTTTGCAAATAATCCGGAGGGACGCAAGCGTGTCTCGATGGTCGATCAGCCGATGGATGCCTTGGATGGCTGTGATGCTCTGGTCATCGTTACCGAGTGGAAAGCCTTCCGCAGCCCTGATTTTGATTTACTCAAGCAAAAACTCAAATCTCCCATCATTTTCGATGGCCGAAACCTCTATGAGCCCCAAGCTATGCAAGAATTGGGTTTTGAATACCAAGGCATTGGCCGTCACAACGAATTACGATCATGACCGTAGAAAAAGCGAACCGTGCACAATTTGCTAAGACCAACTTATTGGTGGTCGGCGACGTTATGCTTGATCGCTATTGGTTCGGCGATTCGGATCGGATTTCGCCAGAGGCGCCGGTTCCAATTGTTCAAGTATCCAAAGTGGATGAACGCTTGGGTGGCGCCGCTAACGTGGCGCGCAACGTCGCCGCACTCGGAGCCAAGATAACCATCCTTGGCGTTGTGGGCGAGGATGAAGCAGGCAATCGCATTGGTGAACTACTTAAGCAGAGCGGTGTCAATAGCCAATTAGAAGTCGATCCCCAGGTTCCAACCACAGTGAAGTTGCGGGTGATTGCGCGCCAACAGCAATTGATTCGCTTGGATTTTGAAGAGACGCCTAGCCAAACTGCATTGGAGCAAAAGTTAGCGCGGTTTGAAAAGGCCTTGGGCACTGCCGATGTGCTTGTGTTGTCGGATTACGGCAAAGGAGCCTTGAGTCAGGTTGCCACCATGATTGAGTACGCGCGGGCGCAAAACAAAGTCATTTTGGTTGACCCTAAGGGTGAAGACTACGAGAAATACCGCGGTGCTACCCTGCTCACCCCCAATCGCAGTGAGTTGCGTCAAGTGGTGGGCCGATGGGTGGACGAGGACGATCTGACGCAGCGCGCGCAAGAGCTAAGACGTTCATTGGGAATTCAGGCTTTACTACTCACCCGATCTGAAGAGGGAATGAGTTTATTCACGGATCAAGGTGTTTCGCATGTACGTGCACAGGCGCGGGAAGTTTTTGATGTTTCTGGCGCAGGTGATACCGTGATTGCGACTTTAGCAGTCGCCCTTGCAGCGCAGTGGCCGCTTGAGCGGGCCATGGCATTAGCCAATCGCGCCGGTGGCATTGTGGTGGGCAAGCTGGGTACCGCAACCGTAACTTCGGAGGAATTGCAGTGACGATTATTGTGACGGGTGCCGCTGGATTTATTGGCGCTAATTTAGTGCAAGCCCTCAATGCTAGAGGTGAAAAAAATATCATTGCGGTAGATGATTTACGCCCAGCGGATAAATACCGTAACTTGGCTGACCTCGACATTATTGACTACCTTGATAAGGATGAATTTCTAGAGGCGTTTGCCAGCGGACGACTCGGAAAGGTCAAGGCGGTTTTTCATGAAGGGGCGTGCTCCGATACGATGGAAACCGATGGTATTTTCATGATGGCAAATAACTATCGCTATTCCATGGATTTACTGGATATTTGTACCGAAGAGAGCGTTCCATTTTTGTATGCATCTTCAGCAGCCACTTATGGCGGATCCGACACTTTTATCGAAAGCCGAGAGCATGAAAGGCCGTTGAATATCTATGGCTACTCGAAGTTTTTATTTGATCAGGTCATGCGTAAGCGCTTTACTGAGAAAGCAAATACAGCCCAAGTGGTTGGCTTCCGGTACTTTAATGTGTATGGTCCGCGCGAGTCGCACAAGGGCCGAATGGCATCGGTTGCGTTTCATCAATTCCATCAGTTTAAAAACCACGGTGTGGTTAAGCTCTTTGGTGAGTATGGTGGCTATGCTGCAGGCGAGCAGAGCCGTGATTTTGTTTCCGTTGAGGATGTTGTCAAAGTTAATCTCTTTTTCTATGACCATCCTGAAAAGAGCGGCATCTTTAACTTGGGTAGCGGCAAAGCCCAGCCCTTTAATGATGTTGCGCATGCCGTCGTCAACTCCATGCGGCGCATTGGAGGGCAAGCTCCAGTTAGCTTATCTGAATTGGTCAAGCAAGGCTTGATTGAATACATTCCGTTTCCCGATGCGTTACGGGGTAAGTACCAGTGTTTCACGCAGGCAGACCAGACCCAACTCAGAGCAGCGGGCTATGCTGCCCCATTTTTGAATGTAGAGCAGGGCGTTGGGCGTTATATTGACTGGCTTTCCGCCAATGCTGATTTTTTAGCAATCCCGCTGGATAAATAGTCGATTATTTAAAATGCGCGGCATCCGCAATACTCAGATGTTGACTCAGTACACCAAATGGGCCAATCAAACGCTGTTTGATGCCTTGAAATTGCTGCCAAGAGAAATAGTGATCGAGGAACGAAAAACCGGCGCTGGCAGCCTCCTGAAAACCCTAGGCCACATCTATGTAATCGATCAAATATGGAAGGGGCATCTGCTGGGGCAGAGTCATGGTTATCAAACGCGTAATTTATTAGAGATTCCATCACTGGATAAATTGATTTCAATGCAAGTCGCTTCAGATAATTGGTATATTGACTATGCCAATACGCTGACGCCGCAGATGCACGATGAGTCGCTAGTGTTTACTTTTGTGGACGGCGGTAAAGGAGAGATGACCCGTGGTGACATGCTGCTTCATGTGATGAATCATAAAACCTATCATCGAGGTTATGTTGCGCAGATGATGTATGAGTCGTCCTATCGACCGCCCGCAATCGATCTACCAGTGTTTCTAAGAGATGCCTTCATCAAGTCGAATTGACAAAGCTGTCAGTATTGTCTTAGCCCTTGATTCTATTTACTGAATTCACTGTAGCTCCCCTGTAGTCCACACTGTTTTGGTCAACCACTCCCATCTTTTGGCCGTTATGAGGAGTCCTTGAGCGCTATTCATTTAGTCCAAGGATTTTTTAACGATCAAAAGGGGTTGATATGATTCAAAAGTTTAGTTCGTATGTGCGTCAATATGCATTTCAAGTAGCACTGATGTCTATGTTAGTGCCTGTAATTGGAGTCGGGTTGTCGGATG
Source organism: Burkholderiaceae bacterium (assembly GCA_947461805.1). GTDB lineage: Bacteria > Pseudomonadota > Gammaproteobacteria > Burkholderiales > Burkholderiaceae > Polynucleobacter. The sequence goes on along the minus strand of CANHMJ010000050.1, from coordinate 2,022 downwards.
CAATGGCATCGCCTGTTAATGTCAATAGCGCAAGCCAATCCGAGCTGGAGAGCATCAAAGGCTTAGGCCCCTCAAAGGCGCGTGCCATTATTTCAGAGCGAGAGGATGGCGGCTTTTACCGCGATGCCAATGATTTACAAAAGCGGGTGCGGGGCATTGGGATGAAGTCGGTTGAAAAGATGGTCGATAACGGCTTAACCATTGAATCCCCGAGTGCGTATCGTGAAAATCGCAATGGTTCCAGAGCAAGTTCACGCGCGCAAAGTGAGCCGAATTCGCGCGCGAGCCGATCGCAAGGGCGCTCGCGGGAAACGCAAGAGCAGTACCCCACATCCAAGAGGGGGAAAGGACAAAAAAACTGGGAATAAACGCCGCCCCAATATGAAATAGCGTGATTGCGCTTAATTCTCCGGATTGGCGGGCTTGTAGCTAAAATAGTTTGATGAATTTGCCCGCCAATCCCCACTCCTCCTATATGACCATTTCCCAAACGGTTGGGAATACACCGCTAGTGCGTTTACAGCGGATACCGAGTCCGGACATCATTGCGCGTGGCAACATTATTTTAGGTAAGCTTGAAGGCAATAATCCGGCTGGATCGGTCAAGGATCGACCCGCACTATCGATGATTACGCGCGCACAAGAACGCGGCGAGATCCAACCGGGCGATACCTTAATTGAAGCTACCAGCGGCAATACTGGTATTGCGCTGGCAATGGCTGCTGCCATGTTGGGTTACAAAATGGTGCTGGTAATGCCCGAGAATCAAAGTTTAGAGCGTCGCCAAAGCATGGCGGCCTATGGGGCCGAGCTTATTCTGACGGCTGCAACAGGAGGCATGGAGCTGGCGCGAGACTATGCCTTGCAGTTACAAAAAGAAGGGCGTGGGCGTTTACTAGATCAATTTTCAAATTTAGATAATCCCCGCGCACATCTAGAGACAACCGGCCCTGAAATTTGGCGTGATACCCATGGGCAGGTTACGCATTTTGTTTCTTCAATGGGTACTACCGGCACGATCACTGGGGTCTCTACCTATTTAAAGTCAATGAATCCAGCGATTCAGATTATTGGCGCACAGCCGTCGGAGGGATCGCAGATTCCGGGAATTCGTAAATGGGCCCCAGAGTACTTGCCTAAAATTTATCAATCAGATCGAGTGGACCGGATTGAGTATGTCAGTCAAAGTGAAGCCGAGGAAATGGCTCGTCGTATGGCCGCAGAGGAAGGTATTTTTTGTGGCATCTCAGCAGCAGGAGCGCTCGTTATTGCCTTACGGATTGCGCAGGAAGTAGAGAATGCCACGATTGTATTTATTGTTTGTGACCGCGGTGACCGCTATCTTTCCACGGGTGTATTTCCAGCTTAGTTGGCCTTAGGCTTTTTAGGCTTTTGCGTCTTTTTTACAGCAGGTTTCTTGGCTTTAGTGGTCGGCGTTGCAGGTGTTTTAAGGGCCGCACTGTGGTTGTCGTAACCCAGAGCCTCTGCAAACTCAGCGACGCTCTGCGCATAAAAATAGCTGCGGTTGTATTGAACAATGCTGAGAAAATTCTCAAGGCCAACAACATAGCGCACCTGATTATTGCCGAGCGTATTGGTAAATGGCAAATCGATAATCAGGGCTTTGCTTTGCGGCGCTACGCCACCGGTTTGTAGATCACCATAGCGACTATCCAATATGCCCAATTCAATGAATTCCTGCACGGTGTGTTTGGCATCTGGCAGGCCATCCGCTAAGCGCAAAATAGCAGTTCGATTCTGCTCCGTTTCTGTAATCGGAAAGTAGATTGGCATCCCGGGTTGCCAACCGTGCATTCGTAAAAAGCGCGCCACGCTCGCAATTGCATCGGGACGACTTTGCCGTAAATCAATCACACCATCGCCATCACCATCCTTTGCGAAATTGCGGATGCTACCCGGCATAAATTGCGGCAGTCCAATCGCGCCTGCATAGGAGCTGGTCTGATTTAGGCAGCGCTCAAATGCTTTGGCTTTTATCAAAGGGGTATGAGTACTCCGCAG
>CANHMJ010000049.1 GCA_947461805.1 Burkholderiaceae bacterium | reverse complement strand
TTAAGGGTGATGGTTTAAAGTTGGCGTCGGCATCATTAACCGATAGCTCACAACCTAAAAAACGGTTACGTCCAGGCGCTGTAGTCCGCCTTCTTTCTGATAGCGGTGTTTGGAAATTAGCCCAGCTGCCTCAAGTCGAGGCAGCGTTTGTGGCCTTAGACTCGGAGAATGGTGCGATTCTCTCCTTGGTTGGTGGGTTTGATTTTCGTCGCAATCAATTCAATCACGTTACTCAGGCGCAACGTCAACCCGGCTCTGCTTTCAAGCCCTTCATATACGCCGCCGCAATTGAAAAAGGATTCACCCCGAGTACTTCAGTCAATGATGCGCCTTTATCCATTGGCAGCCTCGAGACTGGCAGCCAAGCATGGGAACCAAAAAACTACGACGGTAAGTTTGACGGTTTTATGCCGCTGCGAACAGCGCTCGCTAAGTCTAAAAATTTAGTGTCGGTGCGAGTGATACGCAAAATTGGCCCATCCTATGCGCAAGAGTTCATTCAGCGTTTTGGGTTTGAGCCGGAGAAACACCCTCCCTATTTAACTATGGCGCTGGGTGCTGGATCGGTCACTCCCTTGCAAATGGCAACAGCCTATAGCGTATTCGCCAATGGCGGATACCGGGTGGATCCCTTCCTGATTAGCAAGATGGTTGATTCCAAGGGCGTTGTCCTCTTTGAGGCGCAGCCGGTGCGCGCAAGCGTCGATGCTACTCGTGTGCTCGATGCGCGCACGACCTTTGTCATGGATAGCATGTTGCAAGAGGTAACGAAATCAGGCACGGCCACCAGCGCAAGAGGCAAATTAGGCCGTACTGATTTGGCTGGCAAAACCGGAACTACGAATGACTCCCATGATGCCTGGTTTGCAGGCTACAGCTCGGATGTTGTTGCTGTAGCGTGGATTGGGTTTGATCGGCCGCGCAGTCTTGGCGATCGCGAAACGGGTGGTGGATTAGCGCTGCCGGTATGGACCGCATTTATGGAAACCGCTCTAAAAGGGAAGTCTGAAAAATCTCGATTAGTTCCTGCGGGGGTGGTGCAGTCCGGTGGGGATTGGTTTATCCCTGACTTTGCCCCCCCGGGTGGTTTGAGTACGGTTAACTAAGAAGACCGGCGTAATGGCTCGCCAAGCGCGCATTGTTATTCCGGGTGAGGCAATGCACGTGTTGGTGCGCGGAAACAATCGCGAGACTCTGTTTCATGCGCCGGCAGACTATGCCATTTACCTTGATTGGCTGCGCACCGCAGCCGCTCAATTTTCAGTAGCGGTTCATGCTTATGCGCTAATGCCTAATCATGTGCATTTACTCCTTAGCCCCAAAGAACCGCAGTCGCTAGCGAAATTAATGCAATCCTTGGGGCGGCGCTATGCGCAATTTTTTAATCAAAAGCACAGCCGCACTGGAACAATTTGGGAGGGTCGTTATCGCTCATCCCTAATTGACCCCGACTACCTTCTACGTTGCCAGCGTTACATTGAGCTCAATCCGGTCCGCAGCGGGCTAGATCCCCGACCTAGCGACTACCCTTGGACGAGTTATGCCAGTCATATCGGCGGAAAAGCGGAGGCATGGTTACAAGATCACCCGCAGTTTTGGGGCCTTGGAAACACCCCGTTTGAGCGTCAAATGGCATGGGCAAACTTGGTCAAAGAGGGCGCCCCTCAATCGGAGGACCAAGCAATTACAGGAGCCCTGCTTCGGTCAAAGCCATGGGTAAGCCCAGAGTATGCAAAAACCCTCTTTAAGGGCAATCTAGAAGCAGTGCAGGTTCGTCCACGCGGGCGCCCAGTAAAAAAAAGCCCCCTCAAAACACAGTCTAATTAACTAAGAGGGCGAACTTTGAGGGTGAGGGTAGGCAGTAAAATAATGACTCTGTCCCTATTAAATTAATCACCCTGGCTAGCTTCCCCATTTAAACGGGACAGAGTCAATTAAAAAGATTGCACTTGAAGGGGTATTCCCCTATATTTGATCTCCCACGCGCCTTAGCGCCTTTTTTTGCGCCGTTATCGAGACATACTATGAATAGCAAAATTATCCAAAATACTTCAGATACTCAACAAGTGGAGACTGAAACAATACGACCCATCGCGCACGGTTTGTACGATCCGGCAAATGAACACGATGCATGTGGTGTTGGCTTTGTCGCGCATATCAAAGGTAAAAAATCCCATGCGATTGTGTCGCAGGGTTTGCAAATATTAGAAAACTTGGATCACCGAGGTGCCGTTGGCGCAGATCCCTTAATGGGTGATGGAGCCGGCATTTTGATTCAAGTGCCTGATCATTTGTACCGCGAGGAAATGGCCAAGCAGGGCATCGCATTGCCGCCGTTTGGCGAATACGGCGTGGGCATGATCTTTTTACCAAAAGAAAGCGCATCCCGTTTGGCCTGTGAGCAAGAGCTTGAAAGAACAGTACGTTTAGAGGGTCAAGTAGTGCTGGGATGGCGCGATGTACCAATTGATGTGAAATTACCAATGTCGCCAACGGTGCAAAAGACAGAGCCATTCATACGCCAGATTTTCATTGGCCGTGGCCGCGATATCATGACAACCGACGCCTTAGAGCGCAAGTTGTACGTCATCCGAAAAACAGCCAGTCACGCTATTCAAGATTTGCATTTAAAGCACGGTAAAGAATATTTCGTTGCATCGATGTCGGCACGCACTATTGTGTACAAAGGTCTCCTCCTAGCCAATCAAGTTGGCGCCTATTACTTAGACTTACAAGATCAGCGTTGCGTATCCGCATTGGCCTTAGTGCATCAGCGTTTTTCCACCAACACTTTCCCGGCATGGGAGTTGGCACACCCCTATCGCATGATTGCGCACAACGGTGAAATCAATACCGTCAAAGGAAACGTCAACTGGGTTAATGCGCGTACCGGCGCAATTAGTTCCCCAGTATTGGGAGATGATTTACAAAAATTATGGCCATTAATTTACCCAGGCCAATCCGATACTGCCTGCTTTGATAATTGCTTAGAGCTATTGGTCATGGCGGGATATCCCTTAGCGCAAGCCATGATGATGATGATTCCAGAAGCATGGGAACAGCACACCTTGATGGATGAGAATCGCCGAGCTTTTTATGAATACCATGCGGCGATGATGGAGCCATGGGATGGTCCTGCAGCCATGGCATTTACCGATGGCCGTCAGATTGGCGCTACGCTCGATCGCAATGGTTTGCGTCCAGCACGCTATTACGTTACCGACGATGATCTCGTGATCATGGGTTCAGAGGCAGGCGTTTTGCCGGTGCCTGAGAATAAGATTGTGAAAAAGTGGCGCTTGCAGCCCGGCAAGATGTTCATGATTGATATGGAGCAAGGCCGCATCATTGATGACGTCGAACTTAAAGATGCGGTATCGAAAGCAAAACCATACAAGAGCTGGATAGATGCTGTACGCGTTAAATTGGATGAAGTAGATTTGTCTAAGAAAGACAGCGTGGACGAGCAGGCTCACATTCGACCAGCGGCAAAGTTATTGGATCGCCAGCAGGCATTTGGTTATAGCCAAGAAGACCTTAAGTATTTAATGGCGCCAATGGCATTGGCCGGCGAAGAGGCGATTGGTTCGATGGGTAACGATAGCCCCTTGGCTGTTCTGTCGAATAAAGATAAATCCCTTTATAACTACTTTAAGCAATTATTCGCACAGGTTACGAATCCCCCAATCGATCCGATTCGGGAAAACATGGTGATGTCCTTGGTCTCGTTTGTGGGACCAAAGCCTAACTTACTCGATACCAACAACATCAATCCACCGATGCGCTTAGAAGTAGGTCAGCCGATTCTGGATTTTGAGGAAATGGCGAAGATCCGCCACATTGAGCACTACACCAATGGGAAGTTCCGCACCTACGAGTTAGACATCTGCTATCCCGCAGCCTGGGGCAAAGAAGGTATTGAGGCGCGCCTAGCGTCCCTGTGTGCTGAGGCTGCTGATGCAGTCAGCTTAGGCTTCAATATTGTGCTGATTAGTGATCGTCAGGTAGATGAAAAGCACGTTGCCATCCCAGCACTTCTAGCGACCTCTGCAATACATCAGCATTTGGTTGCCAAAGGCTTACGTACCAGTGTTGGTTTGGTGGTAGAGACCGGTAGCGCGCGCGAGACCCATCACTTTGCATTGCTCGCAGGTTATGGTGCAGAAGCCATTCACCCCTTCTTGGCAATGGAGACCTTGGCAGAAATGGCAAAAGGTTTGCCCGGCGATTTATCGCCCGAAAAAGCGATCAAGAATTACGTCAAAGCGGTAGGTAAAGGCTTGCAAAAAGTCATGTCGAAAATGGGCATTTCAACCTATATGTCCTATACCGGTTCACAAATTTTTGAAGCCATTGGGCTCAATCAGGAAGTAATTCAACAGTATTTCAAAAATACGCCATCGAATGTGGGCGGTATTGGCGTGTTTGAGATTGCAGAAGAAGCGCTACACATGCATCAGCAGGCATTTGGAAACGATCCTGTATTGACCAATATGCTCGAAGCAGGCGGTGAGTACGCGTATCGTGTCCGTGGCGAAAACCACATGTGGACGCCAGATACCATTGCAAAACTGCAGCACGCAACACGTACTGGCTCTGACAAGGGCTACCAGACATATAAAGAGTACGCCAATATCATCAATGACCAAAGCAAGCGTCAGATGACTTTGCGCGGTTTATTTGAATTTAAGGTTGACCCCGCTAAAGCCATTCCACTGGATGAAGTCGAGTCTGCAAAAGAGATCGTTAAACGGTTTGCAACGGGCGCGATGTCATTGGGCTCCATTTCGACCGAGGCACATGCAACCCTGGCAATTGCGATGAACCGCATTGGCGGTAAGTCGAATACCGGCGAGGGCGGCGAAGACCCCAATCGCTATAAAAACGAACTCAAAGGCATTCCGATTCGCAAGGGTGAAAGTTTAGCGAGCATTTTGGGTAGCGATGTGGTGGAAGCCAATATTCCTTTGGAAGATGGTGATTCTTTGCGCTCAAAAATCAAGCAGGTAGCATCGGGCCGCTTTGGTGTAACAACCGAGTATTTACGCTCAGCCGATCAGCTCCAAATCAAAATGGCGCAGGGTGCAAAACCCGGTGAGGGCGGACAGTTGCCCGGTAGCAAGGTATCCGATTATATTGGTAAGTTGCGTTTCTCGGTGCCGGGCGTTGGTTTGATTTCTCCGCCTCCGCACCATGATATTTATTCGATTGAAGACATTGCGCAGTTGATTCATGACCTCAAGAATGTCAATCCCAAAGCCGATGTATCCGTCAAACTTGTTTCGGAGGTGGGTGTAGGTACAGTGGCTGCTGGCGTTGCGAAAGCCAAAGCAGATCACGTGGTGATTGCAGGTCATGATGGCGGTACTGGTGCCTCACCCCTGTCGTCGATTAAGCATGCCGGCTCTCCTTGGGAGCTTGGCCTGGCTGAAACCCAGCAAACCTTGGTGCTCAATCGTTTACGCAGCCGCATTCGGGTTCAAGCCGACGGGCAAATGAAAACGGGTCGCGACGTTGTGATTGGTGCTTTGCTTGGCGCAGATGAATTTGGTTTTGCAACAGCGCCGCTGGTAGTGGAAGGTTGCATCATGATGCGCAAGTGCCACTTAAATACCTGCCCAGTTGGTGTTGCTACGCAAGATCCGGAGCTGCGTAAAAAGTTTGCTGGCAAACCCGAGCATGTGGTGAATTTCTTCTTCTTTGTTGCAGAAGAGGCGCGCGAAATCATGGCTCAATTAGGCATACGAAAGTTTGATGATTTGATTGGCCGAGTTGACTTACTCGACACCCGCAAAGGCATTGATAACTGGAAAACCCATGGACTGGATTTCAGTAAGATTTTTGCAGCCCCCGCTGTACCAGCAGATGTGCCGCGCTATCAAGTGCTCACGCAGGACCACGGCCTCGGCAACGCCCTAGATCATGTTCTGATTGAAAAGAGCGAGCCTGCATTAGAGCGGGGCGAGAAAGTGTCCTTCATTGTTCCCGTGAAGAACGTGAACCGTACGGTAGGTGCAATGCTGTCCGGCGAAATCGCTCAGCGTTATGGCCATGCTGGCTTGCCAGATGACACCATTCATATCCAATTAAATGGCACAGCCGGCCAAAGTTTTGCAGCATTTTTAGCCCATGGCGTTACTTTGGATCTGGTTGGCGATGCCAATGATTATGTTGGCAAAGGATTGTCGGGTGGGCGCGTGATTGTGCGGGCGCCGCATGAGTTCCGTGGCGATACAGCCAAGAACATCATTGTTGGCAATACCGTCTTGTACGGCGCGATTGGCGGCGAAGCCTTCTTCAATGGCGTAGCTGGCGAGCGTTTTGCCGTTCGTAACTCTGGCGCTACGGCAGTCGTCGAGGGCACAGGCGATCACGGTTGTGAATACATGACGGGTGGTACGGTTGTCGTTCTGGGTGAAACGGGGCGCAACTTTGCAGCCGGCATGAGCGGTGGTATCGCCTATGTGTACGACGAAGATGGTTTGTTTGCAAAGCGCTGCAATACCAGCATGGCTACTTTAGAAAAAGTGTTACCCCATGCAGAGCAGCTTGTTAGCGTTCCTGAATCCCAATGGCATGCGCCAATCGATGTTAAGGATGGTGGTCAGCGTCTCAGCGATGAACATATTTTAAAGGCTTTAATTGAACGTCATTTCCGGCACACTGGATCCGAGCGCGCGAAAGCCTTGCTCGCCGACTGGGATCAGGCGCGTACTCGCTTTATTAAGGTACACCCAACGGAATACAAGCGGGCATTGGGTGAGCTTTGGGAAAAAGCACAAAAAAATACAAAAGCGATTGCTTAAGTAACAACACGATATTGAAGGAGTAGTGAGATGGGTAAGGTCACTGGATTTATGGAGTTTGAGCGCGTTAAGGAAACCTACGAGGCTCCTGTAGCGCGCTTGCACCACTATAAAGAATTCATTACAGCGCTGAGCGATGACGAAGCCAAAGTCCAAAGTGCGCGTTGCATGGACTGCGGTATTCCGTTTTGCAATAACGGCTGCCCAGTCAACAACATCATTCCTGACTTTAATGAACTGGTTTTTCAGGGCGATTGGAAAAACGCCATCGAGGTATTGCACTCCACCAACAACTTCCCTGAATTTACCGGTCGCATTTGCCCAGCTCCTTGCGAGTCTGCTTGCACACTAGGCATCAATCGGGATGCGGTTGGCATCAAGTCAATTGAGCATGCCATCATTGATCGGGCATGGGAGAGTGGTTGGGTCAAGCCCATGCCAGCTAAAACTAAAACCGGTAAAAAAGTGGCCATCGTTGGATCAGGCCCTGCGGGTATGGCGGCGGCGCAGCAATTAGCGCGCGCTGGCCACGATGTCACTGTATACGAGAAAAACGATCGGGTTGGCGGCTTGCTGCGCTATGGCATTCCTGATTTCAAGATGGAAAAGTGGTTGATTGATCGCCGCGTCGAGCAAATGCAAGCCGAAGGCGTGGTCTTTACTACTGGTGTTTTTGTTGGCAAAGAGGCGGTGGGCTCCGAAGTAAAAAACTATTCCACTAAGACAGTCACGCCAGAGCAATTAATGAAGGATTTTGATGCCGTCATTATTAGCGGCGGCGCAGAGCAGCCGCGCGATTTGCCAGTTCCTGGACGCGAACTGGAAGGGATTCACTACGCTTTGGACTTCTTGATTCCGCAGAACAAAGAAGTCGCAGGTGACTCACAAAATGGCATTCGCGCAACGGGTAAGCACGTTGTGGTGATTGGTGGTGGTGATACCGGTTCGGATTGCGTTGGGACATCGAATCGCCACGGCGCGAATCACGTTACCCAATTTGAATTGTTGCCCCAGCCGCCCGAAGAAGAAAACAAACCCCTAGTTTGGCCTTATTGGCCAACCAAGTTGCGCACTTCGTCATCGCATGAAGAGGGATGTGAGCGCGATTGGTCAGTAGGCACAAAACGCTTTGAGGGTAAAAACGGTAAGGTTGAAAAACTGATTGGTGTGCGTTTGGAGTGGCAAGGCGGAAAGATGACGGAAGTGCCTAACTCCGAGTTTGAAATCAAAGCCGACCTCGTGTTGTTGGCCATGGGTTTTGTGTCTCCCGCTCAGCAAGTGCTTAATGCATTTGGCGTCGATAAAGATGCGCGTGGCAATGCGAAAGCCCATGTTGAAGGTCAAAAAGCCTATCAAACCAATGTAGCAAAGGTGTTTGCTGCGGGTGATATGCGTCGGGGTCAATCGTTGGTGGTCTGGGCGATTCGGGAAGGCCGTCAGTGTGCCCATGCAGTCGACTCGTATTTAATGGGCTCATCGGTATTGCCGCTCTAAAAGCGAACGACCGAATACTACTTAAAAGAATCGCATTGAATCAACCTGAATCCTCGCAAAGCCAGACCAGCAAAGATGATATTGTTGTTTCGATTCAGGACGTTAACTTTTCCTATGCGCCGGGTGAGCGTCAGATTCTGTCTGGTCTCAATATGGAGTTTCGCCGTGGCAATGTAGTCGCTGTGATGGGTGGCTCGGGTTGTGGCAAAACGACCGTCTTGCGTCTAATTGGCGGTCAAGTTACGACAACCGAGGGTAAGGTTTTGTTTGAAGGCAGCAATGTCGGTCAAATGAGCAGTGCGGAGTTAATGCGGGCACGCAGACGTATGGGCATGCTGTTCCAGTTTGGCGCTTTATTCACAGACCTCAGCGTCTTTGAAAACGTCGCTTTTCCACTGCGGGAGCATACCAACCTCAGCGAGGATTTATTGCGCAGCCTTGTACTCATGAAACTGAATGCAGTGGGTTTACGTGGTGCGCGCGATTTGATGCCCGGGCAAATCTCGGGCGGGATGGCCAGGCGTGTGGCACTAGCGCGTGCGATTGCACTTGATCCACCGCTCATCATGTATGACGAGCCGTTTGCTGGTTTAGACCCAATTGCACTCGGCATTACCGCGCGTTTGATTCGCGATCTGAATACCGCACTCGGTGCCACTAGTATTTTGGTGACCCATGATGTGGAAGAAACCTTTGCGATTGCAGATTACGTGTACTTTATTGCCAATGGACGCATTGGCGCCCAAGGCACGCCCGATGAGCTAAATCGTTCAAGCGATCCATTTGTGCGCCAGTTTTTAGATGCCTCACCGGATGGGCCGGTGCCATTTCATTATCCGGGCGCAGACCTCATCGATGATTTTGCAGTTGAGGTGGGTGCACGATGATCGTCCAAAAAACCCTTGATTTGTTTGGTGACCTCGGATTTTTTATCCGCAGCAATATTATTAGTTTGGGGCATGCAACGCGGATGTTTATTGCAGTGATGGCGCGCTCAGTTCCTTTACTAAAGCGCCCACGCTTGGTTTCAGATCAAATCCTCTTTATTGGTAATCACTCGTTTGTGATTATTGCGGTCTCCGGTTTATTCGTAGGTTTTGTGTTGGGCCTGCAGGGCTATTACACCTTGAATCGCTATGGCTCAGAACAGGCATTGGGTTTATTGGTTGCTTTGTCGCTCACGCGTGAGCTTGGCCCCGTAATTACTGCCCTCCTTTTTGCGGGTAGGGCAGGCACTTCCCTGACCGCAGAAATTGGCTTGATGAAGGCGGGCGAACAATTGAGTGCGATGGAAATGATGGCCGTTGATCCTTTAAGCCGTGTAGTTGCGCCGCGCTTATGGGCCGGCATTATTTCCATGCCGATTTTGGCAACCATCTTTACTGCAGTTGGTGTGGTTGGCGGCTACTTTGTGGGCGTTCCACTAATTGGCGTTGACTCGGGTGCGTTTTGGTCACAAATGCAGGGGGGTGTTGACCTCTTCTCCGATATTGGTAACGGTTTAATTAAGAGCGTTGTGTTTGGTGTAGTTGTAACCTTTATCGCCCTTTATCAAGGGTTTGAGGCTAAACCAACGCCAGAAGGCGTATCCCAGGCAACGACC
>CANHMJ010000048.1 GCA_947461805.1 Burkholderiaceae bacterium | reverse complement strand
TGGTAACCTGGTCAGGTCGGGAACGAAGCAGCCAAACCCAAGTACTGCCAGTGCCGGGGGTTTGGCTCGTCCACTTTCCCTTATGTTGATTGGGCGGCTAAATTAGGCTGGTTATTGGGCAATTTACTTCCAAAAACACAATAAGCGCCGGTCTATTCCGGCAGCAAAGTCATGGTAAACCCACCGATTGCACATGAACTGGTCGACCACGATCAAGACCAGCAGGACTACCACTAAAAATACCAGTAGCCATTTAAGAGAAGCATTCATCTAGCGAGTTCCAGTGGGATGGTTAAGTTGAGTAGTTGAAATCAGATGGAGTCTATTTTGTTAAGACTCAATCTTGATGTTCTTAAACTTACTGAGCAGCGCCAAACTCGCCAAGATTTGATTGACCATATCGGCATCGAGCTCCCCTTTAGCTAAGGCATACAGTACTTGATCTGCGCGCTCGCTCTCGGGAGCGCCAAGCAAGGCTTTAAAGATTTGTCCTTGGCTCATACTCAAATCAAGCTGCAATGGCGTCAAATGAACTTGTATCTGGCTACCCTTAATGCCATAGCGCACTTGGGCCATCTCGATGAGTTCACTGCGTTGCTTTTCTTGAAGCTGGGCGAGCGTGGGTAAGTTGGAATTGGTGTTGACACTTTCTACATTCGCCACATTCCCTGCAGCACCGAGTGCAGGAGCGGTTTCTTGCGGATAGCCTTTGCGGGGGCGTTTATATACTAGGTCGTCATCCACACCCATCCTCCAACCCATTTATCAATGCCATTCCTTCATGTAGAAATGCCAATGCTGTCTCGATATGAAATGCTGAGCTCTTATTTATTTTGGAACCAGCAAAATCCGCATTAAAGCGGTGCGCGCTTCAGGCACTTTGAGCTCATCAGCAAGGCTTAGCAATTGAGTTGCTTTAGGAATGTTTTTTAGGTATTCCATGACTAAGCCGTAGTTAAAAATCGCCACGCCATTTTTACGCTTCACTTCGCTTTCAAGCTCATAAAATAGTCGGTCCATTTGACGCTCAGGCAATTGACCACTCCACGCCATCTCACAGCATTTACGAAAAGAACGCTCATAGCCCGCAGCTTCAATCGTAATGAAAGAATCAAATGCTTGCGGGTAGAGGCCCAGCTTTTGGAAACGCAAACCTTCAGCAAAATCAGCATTATTTAAGTCAGGCATGGCAAGCGCTCAAAACAATCAAAAGAGGTTAAAAACCATATATTACTGTGTACCCTCCCCTTTTGGGAGCGCATGCGCTCTTTGGCTTGCGGGGCCGTCAAAAAGCCCACCGCCAGCACCCCAATCGATGCCGGTGGCGTTCTAAATTACCCGAATTGTTAAAGAGCAAAAAACTTAAGTTAATGCCTATCGGGTGACGAGAACAAGATAGCCAAACCCCTAAAAACGAGTGCGGGGTATGGCGCGGCTACTGCCATTGCACCCTACCCCCCTTTTTTTCTCTGCATTACCAATTAAGGGTGGTTAAGAAGCGATAGCCTATATAGAGCAGGATTAATCCCCCCATGACGGCGACGGTGCGTATATCCAGCATGAGCTTAAATAGGCGTAATCGTTTGTGGCCACACTCAATCATTACGTACATCGCTGTCTCCCTTGGTTATAAAGCGTTCAGCTTAGAGAAATGCAAGGCATAAAAACAGGGGAAAAGGATTATTTAGTTGTAGGAAACGACTGAGTTAGGAGTGAAGGTGTAGTCAAGTTCACTATTACTTCTTACTCGCCTTAAGCTCTGCCTCGAGTTCATTGATTTTGCTTTGCATTGCTGCGATTCTGGAATTGAGCAGGCCCACATTCAGGTAAGTCTCATCCGCAACCGGCGATGCGAGGTGACTAGCCCACCCCAGCCACGATGAATCATAAATTTTGACCTTCTTGTATCCCAAATTTTGTAACACTACTGCAGTCTCTGCAGCGCGCACACCGCTTTGGCAATACACCACTGTCTCTTTGTTCGGGTCCAGTTTGGAATAAAGCGCCTTGAGATCCTCTGTTGACTTTAAGGCCATGCCACTATTTGTTTTTACTTCGCGCTTGGCGAGTTTTGATCCCGTTGCGGGATCTTTCCAGTTTTGCTCATACGGAATGCTAATCGCGCCCGGTATATGGCCACCCCGGATGGCGCGCACATCGTTGCCCTTAAACTCACTAAAGGTTCTTGCATCAATGACCTGAACCGATTGATCGTTAAATAGCTTACGCATTTGCTCATTAGTTACCACTAAGTTTTCTTGTGGGATTAATTTGACATTAACTGCTGCTAAGGTTGATGGGGCTTTCTCGATCGCTAAATTAGCATCAGCCCAGCCATCAATACCATCATGAAACACCTTGGCCTGCTTACCCCCAAAGTAATTGATGGTGAATAGGCCAAAATAAGCATAGGCGTTGCCTCTTGAGCCGTACACAATGATTTCTTTATTAATGTCGAGCCCGGCCTTATTAAAGATGGCATTAATATCGGCAATGTCGATGTAGTCCTCGCGATTGGGGTCCCGTAGCGCGGCTCCAATCTCTCCAATATTTATTGCCCCTGGAATATGCCCATCCAGGTAATTTTTAGTGGCGCGCACATCCCATAGGATGACTCCGCGTTGCTGCGCGGCTTTAACGTAGTCCAAATCCACAATACTGCTGGACTGGGCCAAGGCTACGCCCCCAGTAAATGAGGCTGCTAGAAAAATGGCTTTTACTATAAAAAGGATGGTTTTCATGAATAGTTCCTTTGGAATAGTTCTTTTCGTACTTTACTCTTTGTTTTACTGAAGGCAATACACACGGCTTGAGTTATTTTCTTAAGTCCTCACTGATTTCTATGGCAGTTTCTTGAAATGCTTTCATTGCACCGGTAACGAATCTGCCTTTTCGCCAGCAAAGGGCCGCTGTTCTCTTTAAAAACTCGCCCGATACAGATCGCGCTATTAATTCTTCATCTCGCCTGCATGCGATTGGGCTGCCAATGACTGCAAGGCTTCCTGTGCGTGCAACCTCGAGCAAATCCCCCATCGTGGATACCTCAAGGCGAACATTGAGTTGAATGTTTTCCCTGCGCGCCTCCATTTCAATTTGCTGCCGCATCAGGAACTGGCGATTGAGTAAGGCAAGCTCCATATTTTTAAATGACGTGATTGATAGTTTTTTAGGTAAGTTAGCCATGCTTTGCGGCTTACCAATAAGGGCAAATTGCTCAGTCAGCAAGGGTTGCTGGTAAAACTCGACCAGTTGATAATCTTCTGGCAATACAGCAATGTCGATATCGCCTTGCAATAAGTCGGCGATTAATCGCTCAGCTGATAACTCGCGTAAATCGATTCTTAAATCCGGGTAGGTTTTTAAGAGCTGCAGACTCGCTGGCAATGTAATGGCCTTCGAATACGTATGCGTCGCCCCAATGCGCAGAGCGCCAACGACTTGTTTATCGTCATGCATGCTTTGGAGTAGCGCCTCATCCACCTGCCCCATCAGCGGCTCGAGTTTTGTTAACAAGTCTCTGCCAAATTCACTCAAGACGGATCTGCGGCCTTTTCGTTCAAATAAAGCGGAATTGAAATGGCTGGCAAGCTCCTTCATTTGCTGGGACAAGGCCGATTGCGTAATATTCAATGCCTCTGCCGCCCGAACAAAGTTTTCAATTCGGGCAACGACTAAAAAGCTTCTGAGTAAGCGGTAGTCAATGCGATGAATATTCATAAGACATGCTAATGTATTAGTTAATTAAATATTAATTTACATTATATGTTTAATAGATTAGCGTGTCCTTTTCGTACTAAAGAGGCCACTTCCATGAACTTCTTACCGTCCCGCTCCCTTGCGCTGTTCTTTGCTCTTCTGGGCACACTTCTGTTACCAGGGCTTAGCTCAGCACAAAGCTATCCATCCAAGCCCATCCGGCTCGTTGTTCCGTTTCCAGCTGGCGGCCCGACGGATATCGTGGCAAGGCCATTGGCCATTCTCCTGGGTGAGAACCTCAAACAACAAATCGTGATTGATAACCGGGGCGGCGCAGGCGGATCGATTGGCGCAGACTTAGTCGCCAAATCCGCACCGGATGGCTATACCATTTTGATGGGTACGGTAGGTACCAATGCGATTAATGGCAGTCTTTACAAGCAACTCGCTTATGACACGATTAAAGATTTCACGCCGATAGCGCTGGTTGCAAGCGCCCCGGTTGTGATCGTGGTCAACCCAGCTACCAACATCAATACCCTGGCAGACTTGGTTCGCGAAGCCAAAGCAAAACCCGATTCCATCGGCTTTGGTAGCGCAGGTAATGGTACTCCTGGCCACCTCACCGGCGCTCTATTTGAAACAACCGCAAAAATTAAGCTTAAGCACATACCGTATAAGGGCAGCGCTCCCGCAATGACGGACTTAATCGGCGGCCAAATACCCGTGATGTTTGACCCCATTCAATCGGCTATTACGCACATCAACTCGGGTCGGGTTCGTCCCCTTGCTGTCACTAGCAAAAATCGCTCCCCCCTGCTGCCAAATGTACCAACCGTTGCTGAACTCGGTTATCCCCAGTTTGAATCAACCGCCTGGTGGGCTGTTTTTGCGCCCGCTAAGCTGCCTGCAGCCATCACCGACAAATTGCGCGCTGAAACTCAAAAAGTTGCTGCCTCGGCCGCCTTTAAAGAACGCCTTGGTAACTTAGGTGTCTTACCCAACACCGACTTCAAAGAAAGTTTGGCTGATTTTCAGACCAAAGAGATTGCGAAATGGGCTCGTACTGTTCGCGACTCTGGCGCAACCGTTGATTAACTTGTAAAGAAAAATAAAAAATGAATCTGAATGCAGAAGAAAAAGCCATGCTCGCGGGGGAATTTGGTCCTGTACGAAAAATGGCGATTGAACATCAAATCAAAGTCGGTGATTTTTTTGGCGCTAAAGACTTTGTTGAGGTATCGCAAGCCCACATCATGGCCGATACCGAGAGCTTGGGTGAGACTGGCGTGGAATGGCTTGAAGCATTAGCCAAAAATGCAGCCAAAGATCGCGTAGTACGAATCCCAACTATTACTGATCCGCGTGGTACGGATTTCAGCAAGGCAAAGCAATTAGGTCAAACGGATAAGATGGTTTCCTTAGAGCACCGCGCCATTGCCGCCTTTGTCAAAATGGGCGTATCGATGACGGATACCTGCATCAACTACCAAACCATCATGGCGCCCGTCTTTGGTGAGCATTTGGCTTTTGGTGATACGGGCGTTGTGATCTACTCCAACAGCATCTGTGGCGCCCGATCGAATTTTGAAGGCGGCCCATCTGCCCTGTCTGCCGGTCTCACGGGTCGCACCCCTCGCTATGGCTACCACTTAGACGAGCATCGCAAGCCAACCCATCGGTACCGGGTAACGTGGACGCCGCAGTCCCTCAATGAATGGGGCGCTCTGGGCGGCCTAATTGGTAGAAAGTCTGGGAACTACTGGTCAGTACCTGTCATTGAGGGTATCGAAGGCCGCCCCGGCTCAGACTCCTTAAAGCATTTTGGCGCGGCAATGGCTAGCTTTGGTTCCTCTGCTTTATTTCATATCTTAGGGGTTACACCGGAAGCGATTCATGCACGTGACCTTAGTTTTGATCACTTACCAGAGATCAGCATTTCTAAAGAGGAGGTGATGGCACTGCAGAGCTCCTACCGCGTTACCGATGAAATTGATGTTGTCGTGTTCTCGGCACCGCAATTGAGCTTGATTGAAATGCAAAGCGTTGCTGCCTTGTGTCAAGGCAAGAAATTCAAGAAGCCCCTATTGGCAGTAACAAGCCCTCAAGTCAAGCCGGACTCCGATCGCATGGGCTATACCGCCATGATTGAAGAAGCTGGGGGAACGGTTTTTGCTGGAATGTGCTTCTATCAATCCTATGCACGTGAAATTGCCGAGGCAAATGGATGGAAAAAGCTAGCGACGAATAGCGCAAAAATGGTGAATATTTTAGGTGGCTATGGGTACACACCCATCCTTGCCTCAATGGAAGATTGCGTCAATGCTGCAGAAACAGGGAGACTGGCATGAGTCAGAAATTATTTACAGCGCGGCATGCCCAAGGTGATGTCGTTGAGGGTTACTGCTTAAGCGCGAGTGATGGCTTTTCTGCACGCTACGATTTAGATCGCATCAATGGAACATTCTCACGCCCAAGCCATAAACTTTTTGGCAAATCGTATAACGATATGATCCTTGTTTTAGACACAGCCAAGGGCGGTGTTGCTAGCGCATGGATGCTTTATGAAATGAAGATGCGAAACCTATGCCCGTCTGCTATTGTTTTCAATACAGTCAACCCCATTTTGGCGCAAGGCGCTGCCCATGGTGGTATATCCATGCTGAGTGGATTTGATGTGGACATCACAGCCGCTATTGCAAGTGGCGCCAAATTGCGTATTGATCCAAAAAATAAAACGGTTGAGGTAATTGCCTGAGGTAATTGCCTGAGGTAAGCGCCTAAGTCTATTTATCGGCGATCTAGCGAGTATCTAAAACGTTTACTGCAGCCACCGCGCTGCCGCATCGAGTATCCCCTGGCGAACCTGCAATTGCCGCGCAGGATCAGTATCACCGCAGGCTAAGCGGCACTTCCAGTCGCTTGGCGCCTCAAAGTCGCAATGGGACGCGCCGGCAATCAATTCATCGCGCCAAAGGGCTTTCATCTCAGAACCCCATGGCGCTGCAACGGCTTTTGCATTACAGCTTGATGCGGGGGCTCTTAACAGGAGAGCCTCGGTGGTGAGACGCCGGGATGCAGTCATGCCAGCGTGCTCCGTTTCATTGGGTAAGATTCGATCAAATGAATCCAGCCCAACGAATCCCACCACGCCAGGCGTATCTGCCGCTAGCAAGCTAGAAAGACCCCCTGCTGAAAAACCAACCAGCATGACGCGCTGGCTACTACCGCCAAAGGTTTCTGTATTGCGCAGCAAATTGACTAAACCAGCAATCGCGCTAGCATTGCAGCGAAAGTCAAAGGTACAGGGCATGTCTGGCGTAATCGCTAGAACGCCCTTGGCCGCCAGCGCCTGTGCGTGCTCTCCCATAGTAGTGCGGCTGCGTGTAAAGCCATGGGTCAGAATTGCTGCACCCTTTAGCGGTCCTAGGGGCTTATACACATCCACTTCCACGGAAGTGCCGTTAATTTTTAATACCTGCGTTTGCGGGATTACTTTGGCTGTAGGCTCTGCGGCATGACTTGTGCTGAATGCCGCCAAAAGAACAAGGCAGACTTGCAAGAATTGAATGATTTTTTTAATGGACATTATTTTGATCATAATCCCAAGTAAAAAAATTTGAAATTACTCGAAACTTCCATATACTTCTGTGTAAGTTGGATTTTTATCCGAGGTCATCATGTGCAGATGGGTTGCTTACGCGGGTCCTGAGATTTACCTTGAAGACTTGATCTTCCACCAAGAGCATTCCATCGTAAACCAGAGCTTAGCTGCAAACCAGTCTGCCTGGGTAACGAATGGCGATGGTTTCGGTGTGGCTTGGTACAACAATCGCACCGCACCAGGCCTCTTTAAAGACGTCCTGCCCGCTTGGAACGACAGTAACCTGCGCTCACTGGCGGCGCATATACAAACTAAACTATTTTTTGCACATGTTCGCGCTACTACTGGCACTGCGGTCAACAGAAGCAACTGCCATCCATTTACGTGGCAAAACTGGACCTTCATGCACAACGGCAAGATTGGCAACTGGCATGACTGCCGTAAAGATGTTGAAGACCTCATCGACCACGCGCACTACCCGCACAGAGAAGGCACCACAGACAGTGAAGCCCTGTTTTTAGTCGCACTCAGTAAGGGATTGATTTATGACCCGATTGCTGCGATTCAAGCGACGATGCATGATGTTGCAAAAATCATGGATAAGCACGGCGCGGACGAACCGATGCGGATTTCCTGCGCCCTAACTAATGGGCGAGACATCTGGGCCTTTCGATATTCCAGCGATGATCAATCCCCTAGCATGTACTACGGTGCACCCCATACGCGTGCAAACCATCAAGGTCAGCACGCTATCACTACTATTGCATCGGAGCCATCGGATTCAGACGCTGCGCATTGGTTCAAGGTTGAAGAACGCAGTGGTGTGCACTGGACAGAGAGCGGGATAGAGCATTTCAAAATTGCAATCTAGCCAGCAATTTACAAGCAAAAGCTCGCATTAGGCAGCAACTTGAATAATTTCTTGTTAGAAGAGTCACTCCTTGAGAGCACTACTGTGGTCGCTGTCAATTACGCTTTTTTCACCCAGGCACTGCACCACCCTCTGGAGGAGACTGCACTGCCACCAAAAGCAAGGCACGGTGCAGTTGCATCTTTTGCTGTCCCCTGAAACAAAGTACACGAAGCGCAATATTGCCCCATCGTAAATTGAGGGAATTTTTTCGTATCAATATTCCTAATATTGCTGACGTAGCCGAGTGCGACTGCAGCCGGATCAGATTCTTGCACTACGTTAACGGCTGGTTTTTGGGCTATAGCAACACCACTCAGCAAGGAGCTGGCGGTTGCGATCATAAAATTTCGACGTTTATTCATAATAAGGTTCCTGTGTAATGAAGTGATATCACGCTTTTATTGTTTTGGGCCCTCAGATAAGCGGCGGCCTAATGCAACGGCATAGGGCGCTGCGCGCGCGCTTAACATCGGGTCATTGGATGGCTCAACACCTTTGGGCATCACCATGGGGTTGTAGTTAACGGTAAGGCAAGCGCCCTTTTCATCTGGCGATACTGAAGTAATCCGTAAGGTTCCCAGCGTTACTTTTTTGCGTCCCTCGGGCAGCGCTACCGTCGCATTGTCGAGCTGATCTCCGGGCTGCGCCAACTCTAAATTGAAATTGAATGCAACCTTACCGTCTTTGACGCGTTCGCGTAAGTCATCTGCCAGAAAATTAGGCCCTTTTGCTTTTGCCTCTTCATCAGTAAGCCCTTGCGTTCCATTGACGGGCTCAAATACCCACTTTCCGAATTGCTTTGCACCGCTAGCGTTTGTGAAACTAAAAGCATGTACGCCCCAATAGTTCACGCTACTAAAGCTAGCGGGTACAGGCTGTGATGCGAGGTATCTGCCCTGAAGCAATACTTCGGGATTGGCATCATTAAATGCTTTTACTTTGACAGGATCTGCGACCTTCGTCACCGGATCTGGCTGGCGCACCGCCAAGAGAGCCATTAATTGCTGCGGCGTTGCGCTACCAAAAATCGGCGCAGAAATATTACCCATCAGCCACTGCTCTCCATTGGGCAAGGTGAACTGCAAGGACATATTGCGTTGGGATTTGGTATTGTCGGCTGCCTTTGGGTTTGCTCCGCCTACTGAAAAACGGGCAACGACCGGGATCGGTTTGCCGCTAAACACCGAGGCAACTGATAGCGCGCGGCCTTCGCTTGAGCCGGTAAATTCTCCGGTAGCGCAAATGCCTTTTGCGCCCGAGCGGCGATAGCCATCGAACTTGCCATTGGTCGCCTCAAACTGATTCACCATAGCTACGGGATTAACGGGTATTTGCGATTGCGCAATAGCGCCAGTTGAAACACTAGCTCCGATTAAAGCGAGCGCTGATAGTAAGGGAATGGCCATAAAGGATCCTTAGATAGAGTAAATGTGAAATCAGTCAATGCAGTATTTGCTCAATATATCGAAATAAACTGAATCAAGATCTCTTTTTTATAACTTGACTATTTCAGTATGGTTTGGAGTTGCAAATGATGCACAGCACTATTCCGATTGACTCAAACGAGTGCAATGCAGCAAACCTATTTTGAATTAGCTCAATAAAAGAAATGAGTCCCGTAGGACTCATTTTCAATAGGCAGTAAGGCTATGCAGATGATGCTATATGCCCTTCTTACTACCCTTCTTACTGCGCTTCTTTGATGTTGTTTTCAATCACGAAC